>JAYSPO010000559.1:0-23221 GCA_043722015.1 Candidatus Kuenenia sp.
CCCGCCGCTTCGATTGCATCGGCACACACACGGGCGCGGATGGAAACGCGTGGCTCGTCCTTCTTATCCCCCTTGGCGTAGCTGAAATATGGGATCACAGCCGTGATCTGCGATGCACTGGCGCGTTTAAGGGCATCGATCCAGAACAACAGTTCCACGAAGTTGTCGTTGACAGGACGATGCACACCCTGAATCACGAACGTGTCACGTCCCCGGACGTTCTCCAGAATGCGGACGAAGACATTGCCTTCGCTGAAGATCTGTGCCTCACACGGCGTCAGTTTCACACCCAGAGAATCCGCGATGCGCTTCGCAAATTGCGGGTTTCCGGACCCTGCCAGGATCGCAAGGTCGCCACGGGATGATTCCATAATTAGATGAGCCAGCAGGGGAAGTTGAATGGAGTTGGAAAAGGGGTCAGGAACCAGTAATGCACAGCACCCTTCGGGCCTTTTGGCTATTGGTTCCTGACCCCTTTTCCAAGGCGGATGAAGGCTCGCTATCTTACTTGCAAGACATCCGATTGCATTCCAGTCGCTGGTTTTTAACCACGGAAACAACGGAATACACAGCTCGGCCTTCTCCCGAAACCGAAAGTAGCCATCACGCTCCGTCGTGATGAGCATTTGTCAATCGACGTTCATCCACCGAGACAGTGTTCCACAGTCTGCCCTTTATGGGCGGAAAGACATTCAGCGTGGGGGCGTCATTCATGTGGCCCAGTTCCAGGCTCGTCACGGCGGAGCGTGACGGCTACTTTGCGATTTGTCGGTCAACGAGGCCGAAACCCGAGGTGGACGAAGTTGATAAACTTGGACAACGCCCTGAGAAACTACCCGTCTTATCCTTGCACTTTTGGTACAACAAATCACGCTTCCCCAACGAAATCCGGTCCGTCATTGCAGGAGATTCTGAGAACGTGTCAGTCATTGTCCAGAAGTTTGGTGGCACCAGTGTGGCCACTGCGGAAAAAATCCGCGGCGCAGCCAGCCGCGCGGTTGAAGCAAAACGCAAAGGGTACGACGTCGTTGTTGTCGTGAGTGCGCGTGGACACAAGACGGACGAACTGGTGGAACTAGCCCGAGAAATCACCAGTCATCCACGGCCTCGTGAAATGGACATGCTGCTTTCCACCGGAGAACAGGAGTCCGTCGCGCTCATGGCCATGGCTGTTCACGAACTTGGCGAAGAAGCCATCAGCCTTACGGGTGCTCAGATCGGCGTGCTCACCGATACCACTCACACGAAAGCCCGCATCGTCAGCATCTCTACCAAACGCATGCAGGAACTGCTCAGGGCTGGCAACATTGTGATCGCCGCTGGTTTCCAGGGCGTCGATGCGGAAATGAATATCACGACGCTGGGTCGGGGCGGCAGTGACACGACCGCAACGGCCCTGGCAGCGGTGCTGAATGCAGAATTGTGTGAGATCTACACCGACGTGGAGGGTGTCTTCACGACAGACCCGCGACTCGTGCCGGAGGCACGGAAAGTCGAGCGCATTTCCTACGACGAAATGCTGGAACTCGCCAGCCTTGGTGCCGGCGTCATGCATTCGCGGTCGATTGAGTTCGCAAAAAAATATCGCGTGCAGTTGCGAGTTCGTCCGGCCTATTCAGACGGCCCAGGAACATTGATCGCTCCGGAGTCCGATGAAGTGACATCCGTCGTGACCGGCGTCGCGTTTGTCCGTAATGAAGCCATGATCACGCTGGTTGGTTTGCCGGATCAGCCAGGCGTGATGAGTACCTTGTTTTCGTCACTGTCGGCTGCAAAAATTCCTGTCGACATGGTCGTGCAGAACGTGGCTCGCGAAGGCACGGCAAATGTCTCCTTCACTGTTGCCGAGGATGAGCTCCCCGCTGCATTGACGGTCGCCAAAGCCACCGCTGCCAGTTTGCGGGCGGAAGATGTCGTCGCGACGACCGGTCTGTCAAAAGTTTCCGTCGTCGGGCATGGAATGCAGACTCATACTGGTGTTGCGGCTCGCATGTTTCAGGTGGTGGCCGCACGCGGAATCAATATCAGGGTTGTGACCACAAGCGAGATCAAGATTTCCGTACTGATTGATCGCAATCGATGCAACGACGCAGTCCAGGCGGCTCATTCCGGTTTCGAACTCGACAAAGCCACGTCGTCTCTGCCTCAGGTTGGCTGTGTGTCCAATGGGCATCGCAATGGGGCGCTGGATGCAGCCAGCCCGGAATTGACGGCCGACATTATCTCGCGACTCGACAGTATGGAAAGTATCGTCGTGAGTGACATCACGGCTGACACCAATCAGTCGCGCGTCACGCTAAGCAATCTGCCCGACGATCCTGGAATCGCTGAAGCCGTGTTTACGGCCATCGGGGAAGGCGGCGTCCTGGTTGACATGATTGTGCAGAACGCCGCGCGTGATGGCAAGGCCACGATTTCCTTCACTGTACCGCGTTCTGATCTGGATTGTGCGATTCTGCTGCTGCGGGAAGTCATGGAAACTTATGCAGGCTCGATTGTCACCTCAGATCGCAGAATCGGCAAGATTTCTGTCTCCGGCATCGGACTCAGAAGCCACACCGACGTCGGAGCCAGATTGTTCCGCTGTCTGGCAGCAAACAGCATCAACGTGGAAATGATTAATACGAGCGAACTGAAACTGTGCGTCGTCATTTCCGCCGACCAGGCTGACCTCGCAATGACGCAGCTGCGAACAGAATTTGGTTTATGTACAAACGGATAGCACCCGTGTGACATACTCATTACCCAAATCTTCCCTGAAGAATCGGCCTTTTTCGTTTAACCCGAGCCAACGGCAAGGATTCCTTCAACCCGCCGCCTCGCCGTTGGCTCGGGTTAAACATTTTTGTTTCACTAAGTTCACACCATGCAGCAGGATCTTGTCAGACAGGAAGTCTTTAAGGCCAGCCAAACGGTGATCGTCAAGATCGGGACAAATGTTCTGACCACCGACAACGATCGCCTGGATCTGGATCGCATTCAGTGCATCTCCGATCAGATTTTTCGGATTCAGCAGACCGGACGTAAAGTTGTGCTGGTGTCGAGCGGAGCCGTCGGGGCCGGGATCGGAATTCTGGGACTCAATCGCCGTCCTGATTCGCTCCCCGCGTTGCAGGCAACTGCCGCCATCGGACAACCGCAACTCATGCGGACATGGAACGACGCGCTGCTGAAAAACGGTCTGAAAACGGCACAACTGCTGCTCACCGGGAACGACTTCCGCAATCGACAGCGATACCTGAATGTGCGAAACACTCTGCGAACACTTTTCGATTTTGGTGTCGTGCCGATCGTGAATGAAAATGATACGGTGAGCATCAAAGAGATTGCCGTGGGTGACAACGATCAACTGGCTTCCATGCTGGCGACACTGCTGCCTGATCCATTGCTCGTCATCCTGTCAGGCATCGCCGGACTTTACAATGGACCGCCATCGGATCCGGCGAGCGTGGTGATTCCTTTGGTCGAAAAACCAGACGAATCGCTGCTGAAACTTGCGGCCGCAGAACAGAGCACACGCGGTCGCGGCGGCATGGCGTCCAAACTGCGAGCCATCCTGGCGGCCACCGGCATGGGTGAAACTGTGATTCTGGCCAGCGGTCGCAGTGACACGGTCCTGGATGATATTCGTGAAGGAAAAACAACCGGCACATTGTTTTTGGCCAAGGGTGAAGCGGTTGTTTCCTGGAAACGCTGGATTGGATTTGGTGCCCCGCCCGCTGGAGTACTGGTGATCGATGATGGTGCGACCAAAGCCGTCCGGGAATCCGGTCGATCTCTGCTCGCCGTCGGCGTCACCGAAGTCCAGGGCGAATTCGAACCCGGTGCGCTGGTCGGATTGAAAAGCAAAGACGGCACGGAGATCGCACGCGGGCTGGCCAATTATTCGTCAGACGAAATCCGCCGCATCCAGGGCCGCCGCTCCGACCAGATCGCCGCCGCACTCGGCCATGTACCATTCGGTGAAGTCATTCATCGCGACAATCTGGCGTTGATCGGCAAGTAGGCGATGTCGCTCCGCCGACTTACCGGTTGTTGATTTGATCGTAGGGTGCGTGAAGCGGAGCGCAACGCACCATTTTCGGAAAGCGTCCGAGATTGGTGTGTTCCGCTACCGCTGCAAACACACGACTTGAATCACCGGATCAACAACCCGTTGGCGACTATGACATTAACACGATGGACTAGTATCCAATTGGGTAATGCCCCAACGATTGTTGTAGAATCTTCCCCCTGATAAACTTCAAATGACGCCGAACTAAAAATCCTGATCCGCACTTTCTGCCCGTGATTTTACCCGATATGTAATTCAGTTTTGCGTTAGAGGGCTACGATGGGATTATGGTCAAGGCTCTTCGGTGGTCAGGTAAAAGTGATTGACCACCCTGAGATAGGAAGGATCAAAAGGCAGTCGAAACTTACTTGGGAGTCCGAAAGTGTGCCGTCGCTGGGATGTCGCGGCGATTTCTCTGTGACTTTCAGTGGCTGTGAAAGTGGCCCGTTGCAGGAGTGCCTGGAGACGTACAAGCGACTGCGACGCGATTGGAAAGTGATTGCTCGAGAGGTTGCGGAAACTCTTTTTGAATTGAACCAAAACTATTGCAACGAAACGCCGAAGTTACAGCAACGATCTTTGGATGAGGTTTGGGAATCTGCTGAACTTGTCGGCATTGACGTTAGTGGTGATGGTGAGTTTTCGCTGACTTTTACCTGTGATTGGCAGGCCGCAGAGGATGGGCACTTGATTGTGCTGCACTTTGAACATTGGAGGTCAATGTGCGTCTCGATCGACGGATAGAAAACGACAGGGGATGTCGGTCAGGGGATGTCGATGACAGGCACCTCCATTCGAGCCGGGACAAATGAAGTGGCAGATCTCAATAAAAAAAACCGGACCCTGTAAATGCCTGCCGTCGGGAATGGACCCCGGATGGAACCTTTAGTATCTTGAATCCTTGGGTGATCCGCCCACGAGGTTGTCAATCATGATTCGGGGAGGTCTGTGCTGTGCGATATCGAGTCCTTATCGAGCAGGATGAAGACGGCATCTACGTCGCCGAAGCCCCTGCGCTCCCTGGTTGCATTTCGCAAGGGAAAACGCGTTCCGAAGCCATCGAAAATGTCAAGGAAGCGATCTCCGGGTATTTGGAGAGTCTGAAAGCTCATGATGAGCCAGTTCCACCGCCCATAACCGAAGAGGTTGTGGAGGTTAACCCGTGAGTGCAGTGCCGGTCATTTCGGGTCGCGAAGTGGTGGATGCTATGCGTAAGATCGGTTATATGTTCGACAGGCAGCGCGGTAGCCACATGATTCTGCGGCAGCAGGCCCCACCATACCGACGCCTGACCGTTCCCGACCATAAGGAAGTTGCCAAGGGGACGTTGCGTGCGATCATCCGACAGGCAGGCCTGACCGTTGGGGAATTCAAAGAGCTTCTCTAAACCCTGAACCGACGATGTGGAGAACAAATCGGTGAACCGGGCTTGACATGAACACCTCGCTTCGGTCATCGTGGCCGCACAATCGAAAGTCAAACGTCACTTTGGCTATCGCAATTGTTGTCCGACGTCGTTGACGAATTCAAACAGAAGTTGCAACGAAGCATCCGCATCGGTGTCGGTCATGCACATCGGCGGGCTGATGCGAATGACGCAGTTCGCGAGCGGGCCGAGAAGATGAATCGCGTCATGGCCCGGGCGTCCCAGATAGCAGCGTTCGACCACGGCATTAGCGACCTGGTTCGGGTTCAATGTTCCCAGCGGACCGCATTCAATTCCGAAGACCATCCCTTCGCCACGGACGTTGACAATGACGCCGGTTTCTTTCAGACGCCGGAGGCCCTTGAGGAAAATTCCATGCAGATGCCGTGTGCGTTCCAGAATGTCGGTGCTTTCGAATTCGTCGAGCGTCGCCAGCACGGCTGCGGATGACAGTGGATTCGCGCTCCAGGTGTCCGATGTTGCACCGTAGCCCATCGGATCGCAGACATCACGGCGGCCGACTGCGGCACTCACGGGGATGCCATTGCCAAGGCCCTTGCCAAGACACACAAAATCAGGCTCAATGCCGTACGATTCGAAGGCGTACATGTGTCCCGTGCGTCCGAAATTCGACTGAACCTCGTCCAGAATAAACAGAATGTCGTGTTCGCGACAGAACGCCTGCAGCAGCTGCAGGTATGCTTTTGGCGGATGAAAACTCCCGCCGCCGCCGAGGTAGGGCTCCGTGATCAGACAACCGATTGTGCCGTTGCTTGCGGTCCAGATGCGATCAAGTTCTGCTCGGTATTCCGCCGGATGAAAGGCCTTCGCGGGAATATCAATGTCGGAACATTCTTCACGCGGAAATGAGACAAAATAGACGCGAGGATCGCGATCAGAATCTGATTCAGAACCTGTCACCGCGCCGCTGAGACCCTTCTTTCCGTGAAACCCGAAGCGTGTGGCAATAATCCCTTCGCGTTTTGGATCACGCTTCATGCAGGCCCAGAGGGCTTTCTGAACGGCTTCAGATCCCGACGCAGCCCAGATCACGTTGTTCAAACGACTGCCGCCAGGACTGGCCTGCAGGTTGGCAATCAAACGCTGGCTGGCGACGGCTTCCAGTTCGGTAATGGCGTTGTAGGCAGTCAGCGACACGCCCTGGAAGAAACCGTCGTCAGTGGAGGACATGACTGAAGGATTCCATCCCAGATAATTCGTGAACCGGTTCATCCAGCGTTTCGGATTGTGACCAAGGTTGGCGACGAGAACTCCGGATGTGAAGTCGTACAAACGACGTCCTTCCGGAGTCCAGTGAAACACTCCGGCCGATTTTGAGAGCACGGCCTGACTGGGAGTAAACGTCCGCAAGGAATGCGGTTCCGTGTCGGCGATGAGATCCCGGACGGCATTGGATTTTGCTTCGTGATCGAAGTGAACGGCGAATTGGGAAGTGGGGTGCATGAGAGAGTTTTTGAAAGGGAGAGATAGAAAGTGCTGAGCAATGACTGTGGCAGGTTTGGCCGTTACGGCTTATTCAGCAAGCTATACCGTGGTGGAGTGTACCAAACTCCTGTCAACGCTGCGAAGGGTTCAACCCCGTATGAGCTTCGGCAGAATCTGCCGCGCGAAACTGTGCCAGCATTGGGACTGGAAGTCTTCAGAACTTGTCAGATTTGACTGACCAGTCTCACGCAGCACCGACAGAGCGACGATCGAACAGAACAAGGACTTTCACGCGGTCATCGATTCATCATCGATGAACTGGTCAAGGATGGCTTCTAGTGCGGACGGCGAGGATGGCCGTGGAAAATATTATCAAATTTCTGCCCCGCGATGCTGTCGCGTTTCTCCGAATAGCAGACAGCGACGCCCGGTTTCCGATTCGCCCGATTTCTGAAGGCTCGTTCCTGATCGGACACGGAACAGCCTGCGATCTTCGGCTGGGAGACCACGAAGTTCCCGCGTTGCATTCGATCCTGCGTGTCACGCGGACATCGGCGTCGATCACGTTGATGGCCGAACGGCCGGAACTGTTCGTCAACGGCGAATCTGTGCCGCGAGCCGTACTGCTTGATGGCGACATCGTTGAAATCGGAGATGTCCGGCTTGTGTTTCGCTTCCTGACAGAAAATGCAGTCCCCGAAACAGCAGAAATACTGCAGTCTGGCGTCGATCAGATGACGGCTGAGCAGGACTCGGATTCGATCGAAGAATTGTCGGCACCGGAACTGGTGACCGGGCTGGAACATGAATTCGAGTTGCTCAGCGAGCTGCATTCTTCGAGTGCTGACACAATGGATCGCCTTTTGAATGCGGCGCGCAAGTCCATTGATGGTGCTTCGATCAAACTGGCGTTGCCATTGCTGCGTGTTGTCGGGATGGAAGAGCGATTTGTGGCCGCAGACCGCGAACAGCTTCAGGAAATCGCGGCGAAAGTGAAGCAACAGGAATCCCGCCTTGGCGATGTCTGCCACGTGCTGGAACAGATCGTCTCGCAGCAGCAGATCATGACGACTGCCCTGCAGAGCGTCGCCGATCGGCTGACCGAGCTTCGTAACGCGGCACCTGGCGAACCTTCGACGACTCGTCGCGCCAGCGCGTAAGGCAACAGTCTATCACCGTTGGATTGCCAACGCTGCCACCCACTCCTGCAATTCTGCTGTGTCTGAAAGAATCTGCAGATGTCTTCTGCAATCCTGCGACAGAAATCCGTGTTCGGTCATCTGGTCCAGCATGGTGACGAGTCCATTGAACAGGCCGCAAAGATTCAGTACCGCAACCGGTCGCGTGTGAATCTCCAGCTGCGCCCAGGTGACGGCTTCGAACAGTTCTTCCAGCGTCCCATAACCACCGGGTAATGCGACATAGGCATCGGCCAGACTGTGCATCTGTGCTTTGCGTTCATGCATATCAAGCGTGATCCGCATGTCGGCGACACCGTCGTGCATGAGTTCCGGGCGAGCCAGATATCTCGGGATCACTCCGATCACGTGTCCGCCATTTCGCAGAACGGCGTCCGCAAGGATTCCCATCATGCCGGTACTGCCTCCGCCATAAACCAGCGTGTGGCCAGACTCAGCGAGGCTGACTCCCAGCAGTTCAGCGGCATCAGAAAATTCAGACAGATTTCCCGGCCGTGAACCACAAAACACGCAGATGCGGGCCATGCCGGGGGCTACTTCAGTTCGTTCTTGATTGTATTGCAGAGCGTCAACGTGGAATTCACTTCACCCTGCATTGTGGTATTCGGGAAAATCAGTTTTGGCACCTGTCCGGAGCCAACACGTTGATACAGACTAACGTGGCGGCTGATGTACTGACCTGGCACCTCGGATTTGAGTTCCGCTTTCAGTCGTTCCTTGTCAACCAGCGTCTCTGCAAACGCTCTGGCAGTAGACACTGTGCGCTGCCCCTCGAACATCCAGTCATGGAATCTTTGGAACTTTGCCGGATCAAGTCGCCATACCGCAACGGCGATCTTAGCCATCTCGCAGGCACCGGGATGTCCAGCGCCGGTGACTGCAGGATTGCACGCATTTTCCAAAGGGACAGGAAGTGCAAAAATCGCCAGATCATTGCCATACTGTTTCTGCGCCCCGGAAATTGCGTGATGCGTATTGCGACAGTGCGGACATGTGTAGTCAAACATTTCCACAAACACGTACTTTGCGTCAGTTTTTCCGAGTAACGGCCATTGTTTGATGTCGAGCGTAAATCGGCTGCCGGCAAACGTCAGCAGACGTCGTTCCGGGGGCTTTGGTACAACGGGGGCCAGCACCGCAGCGGCTGGTTTTTCAGTAGCCTTAGCAGGTGTCGCAGCTGGTGTCGTCCCATGAGAAGTTGCGGCGGCATCTTTCTTGTCACCGCCAGATGCTGTCGCCGATTCGTCAGCGGGAGTTGCCGATGGCACTTCTGTTTCTTCAACCTTTGCTGCGTCGGTCGATTTCGCCGCTTCGTCGTCGGGTTGCGGAAAAGTGACAAGCAGTAGGTGAGTCAGTTGCAGAAGTCGCGGCGGTGCGATCATAAGCAGCGTAGTCGCGACTGATGGTTGTTTATCCGCTGGCGTGGGATCTTCAGGCTTAGCAGACTGCTGGATAGCAGGATCATCTACTCCCAACGAATTTGTCTCGACAGCCGCATCGCCAACGGCTGGTGCTTCAAAGACTTCGCCGGGAGCGGCAAACGCCTCGCCTGGTGCTTCGAACACATCCCCTGGAGCGGCAAACACGTCTGGTTCACCGCCTTCAACTGGAAAACCCTGACTGTTTGCTGCAGCGGGAGCAGCATCATCGTAGTGGACAATTTCAAACTGATCAGCCTTTGGAGTTGCCGCCTGAATTCCTACGAGTGCGGCGACACCCAGCACACTGACGCCAGCAGACTTAAGTTTTAGTGATGAGGGGCAAAATCGTGACGCGAGCATTGTTCCGGCCAGGACAAGACCGCAGGTATGCACGACCAGACAGTAAGGGCAGAACTTGAACTCGAAAACCTGCAGCCCGATGAACCACAACGCAGCCAGACCTGCAGTGACGCTTCCCAGTGTCATGCCGCCCCATACCAATTGTCGCAATGACTTTGGACCGCTTTGACGTGCAAACACCAGCAACGCGATCAGGCTGGCATACAATCCTGCAGCAGGAACACTGACGGGGACCCCCATGACTTTGGACCAGCGACTGGTCAGGACGTGTTCGCAATCGATCACGTCGCCGCTGCTGCAACCATAGACGTTTCCCATGCTGAAGGCGGTCCATGCCAGATACACGGAGATTCCCAGCGCCGCTCCACAAATCAGGCGGAGACTCCATACAAATCGAACCGAAGGCAGCTCCGCCGAAGTCGTTAAAAGAACTTCGGACGTCCCCACGTCCGCATTGTCGAAAGACGGCAGCATCTGACAGTTCCCACTGTTACGAAACCAACACAGCCTGGACCCCAAAACCGTGCCAATCAGAATTCAGCTGCGCAGCAGTCAAATTTCAGTCGGTGAACGGCAGACACTTCGCCTTGACTCCCCAGTCCGGCGAATGCACTCAGCATACCCCAGCGTCTCTAATCACATCACGCTAAAATCCTAACAGTAACCGACATGTTGCCAAATACCTTTTTGCAAGACGACATGTTTTCCCAAAAACCCGCGATCCGTTTTCGATGCTTCTTACGCTCCATCGTTGAACGCGGATTCAGCGTCATGACTCAAACGTGTCGAAGCTGTCAAGACGACATGGTGACACATGCGACTCAGCTAAACACGATTACGACCGGAAAACTGATTTCGATTTATGCTCGAAAGCTGAGAATTCCAGCAATTTTCTGTAGAATGACGTGTGCTGCAGTCGAGAGACGCGGCCTACCTGGATTGAATCATGAGTGCAGCCAATCATGATGGCATAGCGAATGGAACGAATGACTCGGGAGAAAAAAATGATGAATCTCAAAACTGCAATGATTGTCCTGCTGACCGTTTCCTGGTTTGCACCACCGATCCTCGCTGCCGAACGCCCGCATATCCTGTTCTGCATCGCGGACGACTGGGGACTTCACGCGGGAGCCTACGGAACTCCATGGGTCAGGACTCCTGCATTCGATCGCGTTGCAAACGATGGCGTGTTATTTCAGCACGCCTACACGCCAAACGCCAAGTGTGCTCCATCACGAGCCTGTCTGCTCACCGGTCGTAACCCATGGCAACTCAAAGAAGCGGCCAACCATCTCTGCTATTTTCCTCCGGAATTCAAGGGCTGGGGCGAATCCCTGGCAGAACATGGCTGGACCGTGGGGCATACTTTGAAAGGCTGGGGCCCTGGCGTCGCAATCAACGCCGAAGGAAACCCCCGCAAAATGACGGGTGACGCCTTCAACAAGCGAACTCAGAAACCACCCGCTGCACAAATCAGCAACAACGATTATGCGGGGAATTTCAGTGAATTCCTTGATGCGGCACCTGCAGACAAACCGTGGTGTTTCTGGTACGGCGCGGTTGAACCACATCGAGGCTATGAATTCGGTGTCGGCGTCAAAAAGGGCGGCAAATCACTCACCGACATTGATCATGTTCCCGCGTGCTGGCCTGACAATGATGATATCCGCCACGATATGCTGGACTATGCGTTCGAAGTCGAACATTTCGATTCGCATGTCGGGCGGATGCTCTCCGACCTGGAACGACGCGGTTTGCTCGAAAACACGCTCGTGATTGTTACCAGCGACCACGGGCCGCCGTTTCCGCGCGGAAAAGGGAATGTCTACGAACTGGCAAATCACGTGCCCCTGGCCATGATGTGGCCAAAGGGAATTCAAAGCCCGGGACGTGTTGTCAACGAGTTTGTCAGCTTTGTGGATATCGCGCCGACGCTGATCGATATCGCGGGACTCACATGGCAGGAAACGGGCATGGCTCCCACGGCAGGCCACAGTCTGACGGAAATTCTCCGCAGCGACACGCAGGACGAAGGTCCGTCAAGTCCGGTTCAACTCCGAGATCATGTGCTGCTAGGCAAGGAACGCACTGATATTGGACGGCCACACGATGGAGGCTATCCGACGCGCGGCATAGTGACGCACGAATGGCTGTATATCGAGAACTTTGAACCCGCCCGTTGGCCAGGCGGTAATCCCGAGACCGGCTATATGGACTGCGACGCCGGTAAAACAAAGAGCGTCATTCTGCACAGCCACCGTGCAGATCCGGACGATCCGTTCTGGGCGTTGTGCTTTGGTCTACGTCCTTCCGAAGAGTTTTACAACCTGAAATCCGACCCGGACTGTGTCCGGAATCTCGCACCACTGCCGAATTTCGCGACTCCAAAAAACAAACTTCGCGAACAGATGCATTCCGAACTGGGCGCGCAGGAAGATCCTCGGATGTCAGGAAACGGCGGTATCTTTGATGCCTACGAACACTCTGCCAAAGCGAACGTCGGGTATTACGAACGCTTCATGCGCGGAGAGAAAATCAACGCTGGCTGGATCGACCCGGACGACATCGATTAGTGCTTTATCACGCTTTTCCAGATTGTCGTGCGGTCATTTATGGGTTGTGTGCCACTGGCTTTGCCAGTGCTGCACATTTGCAGGAAACACTGGCAGAGCCAGTGGCACACATCAATGAACGACAGACAAAGCACTAAATGTAGCGATTGATCAGGTTTTCGAGCATCTCCTGACGACCGCTGACGTTCGGTGCCGGTGCTCCCTTTTCGATGATGTAAGATTCCAGTTCCAACAGATTTGTCGTGCCATTTTCGATCTTGCGACCAATACCGCTGTCGTAGCTGCTGTAGCGGTCCTTAACAAATTCCGTCAGAACGCCTTCAGCTCGAATTGCCGCTGCGATCTTCAGGCCGCGGGCAAATGCGTCCATGCCGCCGATGTGAGCATAAAACAGGTCGATCGGATCAATGCTCTCTCGACGAACTTTGGCATCAAAATTCGTACCACCTGGACGCAGTCCACCCTGTTTCATGATCACCAGCATCACCTGGGTGGTCAGATAAATGTCCGTTGGAAACTGATCTGTATCCCAGCCCAGCAACAGATCCCCGGTATTCGCGTCGATGCTTCCCAGGACGCCTTGAATCGATGCGTACTCCAGTTCATGCATCATCGAATGTCCAGCCAGTGTCGCATGGTTCGTTTCGATATTCAGCTTCACGACATCCAACAATCCATATTGACGAATAAAATTCAGGCAGGCCGCTGCGTCGAAGTCATACTGATGCTTGGTTGGCTCCTTGGGTTTCGGTTCAAACAGGAACTGCCCCTTGAAGCCGATTGACTGCGCGTAGTCGTTTGCCATGTGCATGAAACGCGCCAAATGATCCAATTCGCGTTTCATGTTGGTGTTGTAGGAAGACATGTAGCCTTCGCGTCCGCCCCAGAACACATAGTTTTCCCCGCCCAATTCGTGAGTGACATCGATTGCCTTTCTCACCTGAGCTGCTGCATACGCGAACACATCGGCGTTGGGACTGGTCGCTGCCCCGTGCATGAAGCGAGGATTTGAGAACAAATTGGCGGTGCCCCAGAGCAATTTGATCCCGCTGCTCTTTTGAGCTTCCTTCAATTTACGAGCGACAGCATCCAGATTGGAGTGACTTTCGCTGAGTGTCGAACCTTCCGGCGCCACATCGCGGTCATGGAAGCAATAATAGGGCACGCTCAGCTTCGACATGAATTCAAACGCCACGTCCACGCGACGCAGGGCATTGTCCAGAGAATCTGTACCGTCGTCCCACGGACGATTCAGCGTCGGTGCCCCGAATGGATCAGTTCCGTTGCCTCGAAAGGTGTGCCAGTAGCAAACGGCAAACCGCAGCCAGTCATTCATCGATCGGCCTTCGACGATTTCGGTGGCGTTGTAGTGCCGAAACGCGAGCGGGTTTTTTGACTGGGGACCTTCGAACTCGATTTTATCGACTTCTGGAAAATATGTGGCCATTGCTTGTTGCGCTTTCAGATTCTTGAAACAGATGCTGGTGATTCGTAATCCGACCGAAATGGGAGGAAAACTTTTCCAGAAACACGAGTTGCGTCGTCGATTTCAGAGGGCAGGAAATCGGCAGTCTAGCAGTCTGGGAAAGGGATTGAAGGGAACACGGGACGCTTGATCAATTTATTGATGGTTGCAACCCTGCGTTCGTATGTGCGTTCCTTAAAGTCCTCCCTGTGTCGCGAAAATACCGCAATTCCGCAACCTGACCCGATCAGCCACTCTGGATCATTTTGACCTGATCAAAGGTGATCTTCGGATTGAATTTTTGACCTAAACCCGCTACGTTCTGGCATTTGAAGCCGAATCTGTGCTTTACTGCGGGTTGCCATTGCCTGCTGCAAAATGTTCGATGCGGGGCGGATGAACGCCGTTATTTCAGTGTCCGTCGCCTGCCTTGCTTCTTTCTTTGACCTGCTTTTTCAGGCCGAACCATGCTGTTCAAAAGTCTCGGCGACCTAGCCGCTCACAAAGCCGTGCTGATTTTGCTGGGCTGGACGGCACTCTTGGCAGTCTGCACCTGGGCCGCGCCCGATCTGAGCGAAGTCGCTCAAAACGGCGAGTTTAAATTTCTGCCCGAGGATGCTGCAAGTCGAGTCGCAGAAGCCAAATTCAAAGAGGCATTTCCCGACGATCTGGCCCAAAGCAATATCGTGCTTGTCGTGCGCAGGGAACAAGGTGAAGGCCTGTTGCCTGAAGATTACGAATTCCTTTCGAAGTGGGTCATTCCCGAGCTCCGCCGGATTGCCGGACTGCCAACTGTGGAAGAGTCGAGTGAAGTTGCGGAAGACCCGATTGCGGCTGAGGCGGCAGCGAAAGCACGCGTGGCTCACGGCATCGACTCGTTTGAAGATAAACGAGTCGGCGAGATGTACATCAGTGACAACAAGCAGGCGACGTCGATCGTGTTGTCGCTGCGGACCGAGTTTCTCGATCAGTCAAACTCAAACCTTGTCGATGTAGTCGAAACGTTTGTCAACAAACTGAAACATACGCCGACAGATACAAACGAGCCGTCGCTTCCGGCGGGATTGGAAATCGCGTTAAGCGGCACGGCTACGTTTGGTCGCGACATGATCCAGGAATCCCGCAAAAGTGCGAAATCGACGGAAAAATGGACAGTCATTCTCGTTGTGGGACTGTTGATCGTCATTTATCGCGCTCCGGCACTGGCGATGATTCCGCTCATCACCGTGGCGGTGTCCACGATCATTTCATTGAAACTTCTGATTCTGATGGCACAAGCGGGCTGGATCACGCTCTTCAACGGGATCGAAACATACGTCACCGTCCTGGTGTATGGAGCGGGCGTCGATTACTGCCTGTTTCTGGTGGCGCGATATCGCGAAGAACTGGATGGCGGACTGACAATCGAAGACGCCATTTCCGGTACGCTGGAACGTGTGGGTGCCGCTCTCACAGCAAGTGCGGGCACAGTCGTGTGTGGCATCGGCATGATGATTTTTGCGGAGTTCGGAAAATTTCGCGAAGCGGGGATCGCAATTTCTTTTGGCCTGACCGTCTGCCTGTTTGCTGCTTTGACTCTGACGCCTGCCATTTTGCGACTCGCAGGTCGCTTCGCCTTCTGGCCAAACGCGTCCCGCGCGACGTCTCGCAATGACACGGGTTTTCTTTCCAGCACCGATCTGACTTCACGGATCAATCGCGCCAACCTGCTGACTCAGGGCTGGCAGTGGATCGGAGAGGTCATTGAACGCCGCGCCTGGATGGCATGGACGCTCAGTATTGTGCTTATGTTGCCGTTCGTGGTGGCAGGCGTATTATTCTTTGGCAATCTGAGTTACGGGTTGCTGTCGGAACTGCCGGACACGGCCTCCAGTGTCTACGGGGCTCAGGCGGCACAGCGACATTTCCCTGCGGGTGAAGTGGCTCCGCTGAAAGTGCTGATACAAGTCAAGGGGATGGACTTCAGACCGATTCAGGGAGAATCGGAACGTCTTGTTGAGCAGCTGACAGACAACCTCATCCGTCAAAAGGACTCGTTGGGGTTGTACGCCGTGCGCTCATTGGCTGCTCCGAAAGGACAGCGCGAAATGCCGGTGTTAAGTCTCAGTGAAAGGCCTGCCTATAAAGTATTTGTGCGGAGAGAATTCGTTAGCCCCACCGACAGCTCCATCATGAGGGTCGTGCTGATTTTTAAAAATGATCCATTTTCGCGGACCAGCATCACTGACTACCGCAATCTGCGTGATCGCATCCACGACCATCTGCCCGAAGGTCTGAAGGATGCCAATTTGTATTTTGTCGGCTCGATTCCTCAGATCAGCGACCTGAAAGATGTTACCGATTCAGATCAGATTCGCATTGACGCACTCGTACTGGGAGGCGTGTACGTCATTCTGGTCTTGCTGCTGAAGAGACCAGGTGTCTGCGCCTACCTGATGTTCACTGTTTTCTACAGTTATCTGGCCACGCTGGGTTTCACGTACCTGGTATTCTGGGCGACATCTGCCAACCCGTCAGAGTTTGCGGGACTGGACTGGAAAGTGCCCATGTTTCTATTCACGATCCTGATCGCAGTCGGTGAAGATTACAACATCTTCCTGATGGCCAGAATCGAAGAGGAACAGAAAGTCCACGGCCCTGTGAAAGGGATCATTGTGGCCCTTGAACGTACGGGCAGCATCATTTCCAGTTGTGGCATCATTATGGCCGGCACGTTTTGTTCTCTCATGGCAGGAAGTCTTGTGGGGATGGACCAATTGGGTCTCGCCCTCGCCGCAGGTGTCCTGTTGGATACATTTGTGATCCGCCCCGTGATGGTGCCTTCGATGCTCATCCTGCTGAGCACCGGACGTCTGGGGATCCTGAGTCGTTGGGGCGGTTTCCAAAAAAAAGTGGCAGTGAACGTGCTGCCCACTGAGACTGTCAAGTCGCCCGCTGCGTAAGATCTCTGCCGAACCTTCCTGCTGCCGCCGGGTCCTGTCGTGTGTGAACGTTATTTGCATCTGAATTGCCTGAACTCCGCCACTGCGGCAGTTTTTGCCGGAATTCCGAAAACACGGACGCCGGATGCAAAAACGCAGCCGCGTTGACAGTGTTTCGAGGTTGGCCAATAATTCGCGGAACAGGAAGATGGCGGGTGCGGGAAACTTTTTCCTGTAGTTAGACGAGGCCGCTGGCGAACTGCGGTAATTAACGGCAACTAGTTTGCCGTGAACATCAATCCTGAACCACAAACGGCTGAATTGCCGACGACACTTTTCTGGGACGCATTTGACTGCGTTTCGCTTGAAATCATTAGAGGAGAATAAATTAATGGCTGGTAATCTGCATGAATTCACTGACGCGAACTTCAAGTCCGAAGTTCTGGAATCTTCCGAACCTGTGTTGGTGGATTTTTGGGCTCCGTGGTGTGGCCCATGCCGTCACTTAATGCCAACTGTCGAACAGCTGGCTGGCGAGTATGCGGGTCGCGTCAAGATTGGAAAAGTGAACACAGACGACAATCATCAGACTGCCGCCGGGTTTGGAATCACCAGTATTCCAACCGTCATGCTCTTCAAGAACGGTGAGATGGTTGACAAGGTTGTCGGTGCCCCGGCGAAACAGCACTTCATTAACATGCTCGATAAGGCGCTGGCCTAGACTTAATAGAATTGTTGTCTGAACAATTCTGATGCTGCCGCGATTTCACGCTTTGTGTGCCGCTGCTCAAAAATTGCGTTTCAGGTGCTGCCCACAGGTCTCGTTTGGGAAAGGAGTCCCGAACATGCAGGACATTTCTGCTGCTGCCGCCGCTGATCTGACATGTTCAGATCCGCCCCGGAGCGTCGTGGCATCACCTGGAGCTGCTTTGTCGCCTGGTTCGTCCGGAACCACCGTATCCAGTGTGCTGGATGCCAGTGCCGCTGCCATCGTCGGCGAATCCGATGCGCTGCGAATTCTATTTCAGGCTTCCGCCGCAGCAGAGTCACTTCAGCAGCGGTTTTCTGAACTGCAACATCGTCGATCAGAACTGGCCTCCGACGAAAAGCAACTGGAAGCCGACCGCTGCGCCTTCGAACAACGTGCCCAGGAATTCGCCTCTCAGGTCGCCCGTGAACGCACTGCACAGCGTGAGATGATGGCCGAGCTGGACCAGAGGATCGCCAAGGTTTCACAACAGGAAGAACTTGTCCAGCGTCAGGCCGTCGAGATTCGTTCCGCACAACGTGCGCTGGCCGAAGAACGTGTCATCCTGAAAGCCTCTGTTCGCGCAGAACTGGATGAGGAACGGATGAAAGTCAGTCAGGAACGCATGATGCTGGATGCGGAGCGTGATCGCCTGCGCGTGCAGGCCGAACGCGAACGCCAGGATCATGCCGACCGTCTGAAAGCCATTGCCGAAGAACTCAGAATCGAACGTGTTCGCCTGGCTGAGAAAGCTCGCGAAGAACTGGCTGCTGAAATTGTGCTGCTCAATCGTAAGAAGAGCGAATGGGAGCAGGCGCACGAAACACAATTAACGGAACTGCAGCATCAGGGCGAAGATCTGCAGCAGCAACGTGAACTGTTCGGTCAGCAGGTCGATGCCGAACAACATCGTCTGCGGGAAGAGATCGAAAAGAAACGCCAGAGTATTCTCACGGAACAAAGCAACCTGCAGCGTCGCTATCGCTTTCAGTTTGAGCACCTCACGCGTGCCAAGGAAGATCTGGAAGGCGAGTTGCGTGAATTCCGCCGTGAACAGCAGATGTTTCGCAGCGAGCGCCTGCGATTTCTGGAACAGCATCGACTGCGATTTCGACAGTTGGAACACGTACGCCAGTTATTGATGGAACGTGAAGGGTCGATTGACCGCGAAACCAGGATTGCAGAACGCAGCAAAATCGCGGCGCTGTCAGAGATTCAACGTCAGCAGCGACGCAGCGAAGAAGAACGCGACGCCATTCTGCGTGATCTCGAAAGTCGCCAGCGTCGGACCAAACAGCAGGAAGCATCGCTCGCCGATCTGGTCGCACGCCTGGAAGAACGGTCGCAACGCCTCAATCGGCTGCGTGCGGAACTCGATCAGACACAGAGTGAAATTCTGGAGCAACGCCTGGTGACAGAAGAAGCCCGTACCAGTCTGGTACGGGATGGCGCTTCCGCCGACGTTGCTCGAGCGCGTCTGGAACAGGCGCGCGGCGATGTGCAGTCATTCTTCGAGCGGCTCCGCAGTCAGGTCACGGCGGCACGCGACAAAGTCGAATTGACAGCTGTCGATGTGGCTGAACGCCAGCAGCAGTTTCGGCATGATCGAGCGGAACTGGAACAGTGGTTCGCTACCCGCGAGGAACAGCTTTCGGCACGCGTCGATGGTTCCGTCGTCGATGATCAGCAGCACATGATCGAAACACTGAAGCACGAACTGGGAAGTCTTCAGGGACGCTGGAAAAATGATCGATGCGAAGCGGAACGAACGATTCGTGATTTGCTTGATCAATTGACCGTCCGCGAAATGCAATCCAGCGAAGCCACCATGCTCGCGCCAACGCACCATTCCTCGCCATCCCGCGACGCCGCGTGATGCCGGACGTCGCAGTTTCTCGCGCAGCCTGAATTCCGAGCACAGCCGTCCTGGCGCACGCAGGATTCGTGCGGGGCCTTGAAATCTTTCTATCTGCTGGCGCTCAGGATATTCGGTCTTCGGTCGTTACCTGCCGAAACGTTCCGGACGTAATTCTGAACACGGTCGCATCGGGACCAATTGAATTGCCCAAATGACGCATGAGCTGCAAGGCCAACCAGAGATTTTCAGCCCGTGTGAATGGGCCCGGATAGCGGGCAGATGGGGTATGGTGCTATCCTGCCAGCACTGACTCGGCGTCACATTGCCCGTCTACACCCTGAGATTTCCGTCCGCGTGGTGGATTCGTTCGATTCTCTGCGGCCTGCTGCTGACTGTGTTGTATCCGTGAGCGTGACAGTTCTGTCAGCCCGACTGATGTGCTTTCCATTCAAATTATGTTCGTGAGTGTCCTTATGACGTTTCAATTGAGGCGAATCCTGTCTCGCTGCGCGGCAGCGCACGCCTTCACGATGCTGATTCTCATGACACCCAACGACGCTTTGACTCAGGACAGGTCGGAACGTGACGGTGCAGACCAACATCGCAACACAGAGGTCCGACAGCGTGAACTTCCTGATCCTGAATTTTCTCCGCACGGACCGTTTCTCGGACCGCTTGATATTGCTCACATCGCGCGCTTCAGTGATCTGCCCCAGCGGATGTTTCTTGAGCCGCATCTGATTCCACCCGGAAGTGTCAGGACACTCGAGTCGCGTTTTGTGCCATTGTTCGACAAGACGCTCCGCGAAATGCACGACGAGGAATTACTGGAAACAGCAGCCCTCAGTCTGGCGCGAGTCGCACACGAGAAGTTCCAGGATATCAGTGGGTCATCTGACATCCTGTTGCAACATCTGGAGTCTCATGCAAGTCTGCGCGTGCGCTTTGCATGTGCCAGAGCCCTGGTGAATGCCGATCTGCGGGAGGCGGGTGCTGCGATACTTAAGATTGACGAGTACGCGGATGACTCTCAGCGACTCTGGATCGACCCTGCGCTTGCACACTGGAAAGTCGCAGCGGCAGCGGACGTCTGGAAACATCGTCTCGCCGCAGACTCTGAGACTACCGTCGCTGTGTCACTGGCCTGTGACGGACTCGCGGCACTGGGTGACCCAGAGGCCTGGGACCTGCTGCAATCAGTCCTGCGCGGTAAGTTTCTGGCCTATGAGAAGCGCCGTGCGGCGGCAAGAGCGATGTGTGTTCTGGCACCGGACAAAGCATTTGCAGAAGCACAGTTGTTTACTGGCGGCAGTGTGCTCGATCGGCTACTCGGGATAGAACTCCTGTCCAGTGCAAAGCCCGAAGCACACACTGGAATATTTCTGCTGTGTGCTGACGATTCAGACGGAGTCGCGTCGGCTGCATGGACGGCACTGTTCCGACTGAATCCTGATGCTCTCATTCCGGCTGTGCCAACTGGACGCGATCATCGCGATGCGTTTGTCCGCATGACAGCCGCCCGCATGATGCGACTTTTTCCGGATGTCGAATGTTCCGAATGGCTCAACGAACAACTGAGCGACAAACATCTGGAAGTGCGGAACGTCGCGCGCGAAATGTCATATCTGGTGGCGGAAGAACAGGCCCCGCTGCGAGATGGAATCATTGCGATCGCCAGCAACACGCTGACAGCGAACCCCGAAAACTGGCAGGGGATTGAACAGAGCCTGCTGTTGCTGGGACAACTTCGTGCCGCACAGTTTTCGGGTCGCTGCGTTCCGTTGCTTGAACATCCACGCAATGAAGTGCTGGTCACAGCGGCATGGCTGCTGCATCTGTTCCCGGACCCCGCAGGAGAAGAGGCTGTCAGGAAGCGTCTGATGCGAAACGAGGAGATGCTCAGGAATCCCGCGCTGGCCCCCGCCGGTGCCGACCTCGGTTTGCAGTCATCGTATCTGATTCAGTATGCTGGTTTGATGCGATTGAAGGACATGCAGACGTTTCTGACGCCCAACTTCAGTAAGTCTGCACCCGGTGGGCCCTTTAAGCGTACGGCGGCAATGTGGACGCTGGGACTGTTCCATGAAAACGAGCCGCAGCCGGAACTTGTGAAATCTTTTCTTGAGCGGTTGGCAGATCGAGGAGGCCCTCCGCCAGTGCCGCCGGAACAGAACAACGTGCGTCGCATGTCAACCGTTGCGCTGGGGTTGATGCGAGCAAAGACTGCGGTGCCGGGACTCCTGGAAGCTTACCAGATCGATTCTCCGGAAACCGTAATTCCTGACAGCGCCCGATGGTCACTGGGCATGACGGGCGAACCGCTGCCCAATCCATTGAAGGCTAAACTGTTGGCCATCGGTGGCTGGAGACTGAGTCCTGTAGAGGATTGAGTTTTCTGCCGTGCCGCTGACTTGTCAGGCTTCACAATATGAAATAGTATTTCGTCGATAATTGCAGTGAAGAGCAACCTGGCATCCAATGTCTTTGTCTGTTATCGGGACTATGGTCGGCGGCATGGGACGGCTGTTCGGAAAGCCGCAACTTCGACAGGATTTGGTCAATCTTTTTCCAGTTTCAAGGAGGAAACAATGGATTCAAAAGCACTCAAGTCATTGCCAATGAAGTTGCGCCGTGTAGCGGACAAGAATGGTGACCTGCGACCGACTTCATTTTCTAAACAGCTCGACTTGGCTTTTGGCGTCTCGGATCCGCGAGGCATTGAGTCGCTCAAACGGCTGTGCTGCTCGCGTCCGGGGATCTTTGAGGTGAAGTCCCGTAAGTCGAAGTAGTATCCTGGTGCGTGAACTTGTGACGGATCGGGAGTTCCTGCTGTATTGTTCAGCAGGCTATCGCGAGTTTTCCGTAACGGTGGCGGCACGACTGGCCACCATTTGTGATGAATCCTCCGCAAGGAAGCTGAAATCGAAACTGTCAGACTCTTCAAACTTCGGTCTTGCCAAATCGTTCTTCTCTGCGGGTCGAACTGCAGGGTTTGATATGAGGTCAAAGGAAGATGTTGCTGCTTTTACCATGCAGTATAATCAACAACTGGTTCAGCCGCGCGCCACGATCGACGAAGCTCCGACACTCGTGCGTGAGAAACCCGCAGTTGGCCGCAACGAATCGTGCCCCCTGCGGAAGCGGGAAGAAGTTCAAGAAATGCTGCCTGAAGGGTTGACGTCGGACCGACCGCATCGATGCCCTGCACGAACATATTCGAACCACCTTTAGCTGTCAGTTGGATGATCCGCCAGGGCATTTCCGGATCGCAACGTGACCACCAAAGTTGTCGGCGGGACGCACGCGGTGAAAAGCTGCGTCGTAACGATGGTGGCTCACAAAGTTCCGAAATGGTGAAAGAACTGGTATTCCTGCGTGTGACACGGTAGAGGAAACCAGATGGAACATGTTCCGGAAACAAGTGAGAGCCTGATCGCGCGGGTCAAAGAGCCTGCGAATGATGAGATCCGTTTCCTCTCCTTTCTTTTGCGGCTGCTCGATGAAGCGCGAAAGAAGGACGGCGTCAACCCCGAGAAGAACCCGGCTCAATTGCCGATGAACGATCCCGAATCCAGTGTTATGCCCAACAAGGAAGGCGGTTTTGCCCCGATTTACACCCCAACATGTCTGACCGATGGAGCGAGCGGATTCATGATCGACACGAACGTATTGGGCTGCGTCAACGAAACTCATGAGCTACTTCCAGCCGTTGATCGCGTGACGGAAATGTTTGGCGAAAAGCCCGAGAAT
>JAYSPO010000560.1:0-2978 GCA_043722015.1 Candidatus Kuenenia sp.
TCGGCAGAGCAAACGAACGTCGTTCCCAGAGCCAAATTACCTGAAAAAGAAAGCGGTGACGAGTCACCGCACTCCAAACGTCGCTTGTTTAGGGGCTAGCTGTGGCATCACAAGTCACGGTGCAGCGCGAATCCGTGTTTTGGAATGAGTCTTGTGATGCAGATGCCGGAAGAACCCAACGCCAATTTGTCACAAAATCGTTGTCAAAGAGAAAAAATGAACTCTGAACTGCCGAAGAACCTTTTGGACAAGTCCGTACTTTCAGGTTTCTTCAGTCGCTCCAACCGGATGGCGAAACGGCTGCTCGGACGCCGAAAAGGGATGCCAGAGTCAGTGACGATTCGACGTCGCCGCCGGACGAATCTGGTGGAGGTGCTCGAAGTGCGCACCCTGCTGTCGGCCACGAACATTGCTGCAGTTCGTCCGGACCTGGCACACGCAAACGACCTGCTCGCCCACTATCTCGACACGGAAGTGCTGACGGGCGGCAACTCAAGCCCGGAAATAACATTCCATTTCGGGTTCAGCACCACGTCCAACAACGGCGGTGGACCGCAAGGATTTAATGATTTCGCACTCGCCGGGGATTTCAGCGGCGTTGGTTTTGATCAGTCTGTCGTGGCGCGGCCGTTTGCTGGTGCAGTGCAGTGGCTCGGCGACACCGACCGTGACACGACTGAGGAATATCTGTTCCGATTCGGTCTGAGCGACATGACACCGCTGATTGCGGACATGAACGCGGACGGTTACGACGATGCCATTGCCGTGGATCGCACGACCGTGTCCGGGCTCAATGAGTGGTATGTGCACTACGCAGTTCCTGGAGCGACTCCATTCCCGACGAATGATTCCACGGTTGGCGTGGACGCCACGTTCAGCTTTGGACTTAACGGAGACATTCCGCGAGTCGGCGACATCAACGGCAACGGTCGCGCGGATGTGCTGGCCGTACGAAACGACGGTGCGTTGTTCGACTGGTACATCAGCCATAGCACAGCGTATCCGAACAACACAGCGACTGTCCTGGGCGTGGATCAGACAATTAACGACTACGGTGCCAACAACGATGTGCCGGTGCTCGGCGACTGGGACAACGACGGCGATGACAACATCGGGGTCGTGGACGAGAACACGTCGCCTTCGACCTGGAACCTCGACACGAACGGCGGCGGAGCTGCGGAAATCAGCAAGCAGTACGGCCTTGCGGGCGACCAGTACATCGTCGGCAAGTGGGCCGATCGCGTCTGGGACGGCGGAGCTGCCACGTATAACTGGTCCGATGCCGCAAACTGGGACAATAACACTTTGCCGACAACCGGCGATGACGTGCTGATTGGCGACCTGAGCGGCACCCAAACGATTACAGTGGGATCCACGACAACCGTGCAGAGCGTCACCGCCGCAGAAAAGTTGGCATTTTCTTCCGGAACATTTACGACGTCGCAGTTGAGCACCTACCACGCTGGTATCACCCTGTCGGGTGCCACGTTTTCGCCAAATTTCGGCGCGGATGTTTATGGCTCCAGCACGTGGACAGCCGGGAATATTGTTGGCAGCGGGTTGGGGGCGATCTCGCTGCGCGGCACCATGACGTTCAGTGGAGCCAGCACCCGGATCGCTCAAAACACGACAATTTTTAACTACGGCACGTTTACTCAAACTGCCGGGCAGTTTGATTTGACCAACACCCTGTTCGGCAACGACAGCACCTATCAGTTGCAGGGTGGATCCAGCACTGCGATAAGGACCTTCGGCACTGGCGCGTTTTCCAACAACAGCAGCGGGACAGCGCTCTTCCAGGATACGATGGGCGGCACTCACGGCGTGTCGGGAACATTCTACAACTACGGAGCTGCAGCGTTCTCGGTTGCCAGCGGCACGTTTGAGTTTCCGGGTGGCGCACAACACGCTGGCGCATTCCTGGTGAGTACAGGAGCGACACTTCAGTTCCAGTCAGGAACCACCGATCTCAACAACGGTGCGACGTTTTCCGGTGCAGGCACTGTTCAGTTTCTTTCAGGCACCTACAACATCAATGGTAATATCACCATCCCGACGTTGCTGAACAATGCGACAATTTCCGTGGCCTCCGCAAAGACGCTTTCCGCAGCATCGCCGACACTCGGTGGCGGAACCATTACCGGGTTAGGGACGTTCGCCGTCTCCGGAACGACAAATCTCACTTTCAGCACAACTCTCAGTGGTAACCTGACCAATGCCGGTACGCTGAACATCTCGGGTGTCAACCGACAACTATTACTCAATTCTCCTGGCGTGCTCACCAATTCTGTGGGAGCAACCCTGGCCATTACCACGACGGCCAATCCGGGGATCACTGGTGGTGGGCAGCTCGACAACTTCGGACTGATCACGTCAACCGGAACGGCGGGCATCGCCGTCAATAATTACAGCAACAAATCCGGTGGCGAAATCAGAGTTCTGTCGGGATCATTGGACTTGCCTTCTTCGGGAACCCACGCAGGCACTTTCACCGCGATGCCCGGCGCGACGATGGCCATCCAGAATGGTTCGATGACATTGAATGCCGGCACATCATTTGGTGGCGGTGGAACCATCACGCTGAATGACGGGACCTACAACGTCACTGACAACATTTCCGGTACGAACCTGCAGTTATCATTCGGCTCCACGTATATGAACGTGGACCCGGGAAAGACATTCACGCTGACGGGCAACAACACGCTCACGGCTGCGAACTTCAACAGCATTGTCGGGTCGACTGGCGGCATTCGAAATACGGGTACTCTGATTGTCTCGGCAGGTATCGGGATCACTCGCGGATCGTTCAACAACGCAGGAACTCTGAACCTGACATCGGCCAGTTCGGCGTTCACACCGGGCAGCACAGCCATCATTACCAACGAAGCGACCGGCACATTGACCATGCAGTCGACCGGTGGCTTCGTGGGTGGGCAGGGAAGTCTCGTCAACAATGGTGCGTTGCAGCGCACCGGGGC
>JAYSPO010000561.1:0-1143 GCA_043722015.1 Candidatus Kuenenia sp.
CAACACGATCTGGCCCTCGTTCCCGATTCGTTATGCGATGCGACGCGAGCGGATTGAGAACAATCAAGGCGGAGGGGGGGATGCCCCCGCACCGGTTCCACAAATGGTTCCAGTGCCATTCAACCCGAATGCTCCTGTCGGCTTTTGATGGACTGCGGCAGCATCGGAAATCAGCTCGCGAAATACCCATCAATGTGAGTCACGCGACACGCACGCTGCCTTGGCACGATGCGTCAGCCAGTCCGAATGATCTCAACAGGCGGTCGGTTCGAGCATCGGGTACGAAGAGAATTCTTGCGGGTTCAAATCGACGTTGCTCAGCGACTGCATTCGACTCTGAACGACCTGTTCGTTCAGCAGCCGTTTGATGTGGCGATGGCAGGCCGTGCATCCGCCTCCGGCTCCGCACGTTTTCGCGACCCCTCGCACCGTTTGCAGATCGTGTTCGGCGATGGCTTCTCGCACCTCGGCCTCGGAAATGTTGAGGCAATGGCACAGCGGCCGAGTCGCCTCGGTCGGGCATTGCAGCACAAAATTCTGCGGATCACAGAGTTCCATGAGACGAGTTCCGGCCGGAAGGAGTACTGGGCGGGATTCGCGGCAGGCTGGCGTTGAGATTCAATCTCAACTCGACGGAGGATTCTTGTGTCCTGATCGACTGATGTCAACTCGGCTCCCTTGATTTTTTACCGCCAATCCACAGGCTGTTCGCAAATTGCGGCGTCTGACTCGAACTGGCACCTCAGATTTGGAAGTGAGAATACCCGAATGACCGATCGAAGACTCCTGTTCTGTACTGTCGGGCTGACCGCCGTTTTGGGGATTGTTTCAGTTTGTAAGGCTGACGGCGCAGCCGACAACGTACCTGACAATGTACGGCGGGTTCCGAAGCTTGGTGTCGAGGTGCCTGATGGCGACCGGAAGGAACTTGCCGATGGTCTCGATGTCATCAATGCCTCGATCAACAAGCTGCGTCAGTCAAACTCGACTCTCGCGAAAGAGATGCTGCCCGACGTGCTCATCTTCCATCGAGCCGTCGATCAGGCGTTGCGATTCAGCGAGTTCTTCGATCCGAAGGAGATCGCTGTCGCGAAGACGCTGCTGAAAGCGGGACAGGAACGAGCGGATCAATTGCTGGCGGGC
>JAYSPO010000562.1:0-7676 GCA_043722015.1 Candidatus Kuenenia sp.
GCCGCAGGCGTAGGCGGAGTAAGCGGGAATCGCCTACGCCTGCGGCTCGCCGTTAAACAAATTATGCCAACATAATTCTGGACAGGTACTTACTTACGAATCTGGCTCCACTCTAACCATACTGACGTCGAGTTTGATCGACGGTTTCCGCCAGGCTGACAAAACATATGAAACGAATCGGAATCCTGACTGCTGGTGGCGACACTCCGGCACTGAATGCGACAATCTACGGCGCGGTCGAAAGAGCGAATGCGCTCAAGATCGATATCCTGGGGCTGCAACGCGGCTACGCTGGATTGCTCGACAGTCGCGTGCCGCATGTGCATCTCAATCCGCTTTTTACGGCGATTCCGGAACTTGATCCCTGCAAAGGCGGCACACTGCTGGGATCATCGCGTACCTATCTTGATGAGACACACAAAGACCTTCTGCAACTTGTCGCAGCGCATGTTCACAAACTCAAGCTCGATGGACTGATCTGCATCGGTGGCGACGGCACGATCAACGGCATGCAGCCGATTGCCGGGATTCTGCCTTGCGTCCTGGCACCGAAAACGATTGACAATGATCTGGGGCTGAATTACATCGACGAAGCCAATGAATGGATTCGGCACCCGCTTGACGGGACCACGAAGTATCGCGAAGAATTGCTGCGCACACGCGACACGATGGAACTGGAAGACATCGTTAACTACGCGACGCCGGGCTATGCGACTGCAGTCTTCGTAGTTGCCCAAAGCATTGAACGTCTGCGAACTACGGCGGAAAGTCATCGCCGTGTGGCAATCGTCGAAGTCATGGGGCGTCAGTCCGGATACATTGCACTGGGTGCCGCATACGCTCAACCAGACATTATTCTGATCCCTGAGGTACCGATCAATCTGGAGCAGCTGACTGCGCGGGTCGTGCAACTGTATGAGCTGCAGCAACATGTGGTCATCGTGGTTGGCGAAGGTGTCCGAAATGCCGACGGCACAGAACTGGGTGCTGCGATGCCAACCTTCGATCCGGCTGGCAACGTACATTACAGTGGTGCAGCGGATGCAATCGGCCAGATGCTCACCGGCTCACTTGGAGAGAAAGTCTTTGGTGAAATGCGGGCCTTTGAGTCAGGGTCGTCGTCGGTGTTCATCAGGAAAATTGGCCATACGCAACGTGGCGGACGTCCCATCCTGTTCGACCGGTTCTATGCTTCGCAACTGGGCGGTAAAGCGGTCGATCTGCTTGTGTCGGGAGAATCAAATGAAATAGCGACGCTGCAGTACGAACGAGCATCCGGGTTCCGAGTCGGATCAATTTCAGCCAACAAACTTCGCGATCAATGGGGCGAGATTCATCCGCGTTCAGTCCATCCGTCATTCTATGACGCAAAACGCATGTTGCTGTCACCGACCGGAATCGACTATCTGCATCCCATTTTTCACAATGCAATCGGTGCCGATGACGTTGAATGCATCAGAACTCAGATGTTCAGCGCCGGCAGTGTCAGAAATCGCTATCAAAGCGTCAACACGGACATCCGCAAACGGATTCGATATCTCTGAACAGCAGTTGGTTCCATTGCCTGTCAGTTACTGAACTGGCGGTGCATGTCAGCGTCTCACTGCGTCGGGTGTCCAGCGGAATCTGCCGAAACAGCATGCATGGTTCACTCTCAATCACGAGAGGCAGGAGTACCTCAGAAAGTAGATTTTCGCAGTGACGACGGGGCGTTCCGCATGTTCTCATTGGTTTCCGCGTCAGGGATTGTCCCACAGCAGCAAAAAAAATTCGCTGAACTGCTATTTTCCAGAATTCGAAGTTCGCTTCATACTGAGGACGACTGCAGTCACCCGAGGTTTCCGGAGGTTGTCAGGAACGGCACTGCTTGAGGACTTGATAGCAAGAGATTGTGTGATGAAGCGTCATGATCGTACTGGATTTACTGTCCTGGAACTGCTGATCAGTATTGCTGTCTTTACGATTCTGATAGCCGTGCTTCTTCCCGCAGTCCATTCGGTTCACGAATCGAGTCGTTCAGTGGCCTGCCGAAACAATTTCCGACAGGTAAGTCTTGCTCTCCAGAATTATGTCACCAGCTTTCGCCAGTTTCCGAAGACAAATACTCGTCAGGGAACTTCGTTTGTAGGGCTGCTTCCGTTTCTTGAAAAGCAGGCTCTGTATGATGTTCTGGTCGGGCCGGCAACGGCAACCAACTCTCGAGCCAGCTATGCGTCACCTAAGGAGTTCAAGTGTCCGAGCGATCCGGTGGCGATGGCCTATGCTCAGGGATGCAGCCTTGGAGAAAACATAGGCGTCTGTGTCTCTGAAATCCATCAGCACACTGAAGTTGGGCGAAAATATGATGGCGTCTTTCTTTCACAGGTTGAGCCTGTAGTCGTGACTGCGGCCTCCATTTCGGATGGTTTATCAAACACTGCCGCATACAGTGAAATCCTGGCCTTCCCGCGACCAGGTCTTCAACAGAAAATCTACACGCGGCGAGTCGATATTCGTGGCTGTTTTTCCGCTGAGGATCAGGCAATGCGATGTCGGTTGGCGGACTTTGCTCTGGATACGACCCCGATGGCCCGCGGCACGACATGGCGGATCGCGGCGATGGAAATGAACCAATACGTACACGCCCTGCCTCCGAATACCAGAGAGTGCCGATTCGTGCCGAACGCTGCGAGTGCTCATGCTGCATCAGCCTATTCTGCTTTGTGTGATGGCTCCGTAAGGTTGATTTCAGGTTCGATCGACGAAAGGGTATGGCAAGCAGTCGGTAGCCGAAATAGTCGAGATCTGACATCTGGATTCTGAGTGATTAATTATGGCAGCAAGGCAACCCGAGTCCAGGACGGTGAACTTGAGGAACCGGCACTTGACAGTGCGTGCTGTCTGAATGTTTGCGGGTTAGATGGACTCCATGGACGGAGCCCTTGACCCATCGCTCTGAATGGTCAGCGATACGAGATTAATGACCTGTAGTAACTCCACAAGGAAGTGTCCTATGCGATCTCTGGTACTAAAAGTTGCAATTCTGTTTGCCGTGACAACAACTTCTGCCAATGGTTTTCAAGCAACACCTGGTGAAGGTGGTGGTCCAGCGGTCCCCTGGAGGTTTACTGATCCAGTCGATGGTAAGGAGTGTCAAGGTGCCGTTCTGTTTGCGGGTACCGGGCCCAATTCGCAATTGGGCGGACTGTCTGTCTATTCCTATACAGACACAGTTCCGGGTGAGGTCGTTGCGAGCGAGTTGCAGTTACAGATGGCGGTCATTGTGACAACGGATCCCGGTGTTGAATGGGTCGGCCCGATCTACGAACAGGTCGGAGAGAATTACGCCACAATCATGCCTGCACTGGGAACACTGAACCTGATGCTGTTGTCGCTTGACGGCGATGAGATCGGCATCAGCACACTCGTAAGTCTCAGCGGAGGCCAGGGAGTATTGTTCCGGATAGTCGAACCATAGTGAACATGGGCTGATTCGCACGAACCAGTACGAATGAATGTCCGTCATCCTCAAAAACACCATCCTGCCCCGTGCTGGATGGTGTTTTTTCTTTGAGGCATCGACAAATGCAGATCGCATCCTAAACTGCAGATTCGAGATCGGTTTTGCGGCAACTCTATCGAAAAGACATCAATGATCCCGCAACTGCATTTTTCCTTATGGACGTGGTGTCTCACAGGGTACTGTCTGGTTCTTTGCGGCAGTCGCGGATTTGCGGATGAAACGGCGACTGTCAATTTTGAAAAGCATGTCGCTCCGATCCTGATCCACAATTGCCTTGAATGTCATCAGGCCCGAAATCCATCCGGCGGACTGGCACTGGACACTGATTCCGCAATCACGATCGGCGGCGAAAATGGTGCTGCTGTCGCCAGGAACTCTGCGGCAGAGAGTCTGCTCTTTCAGCGCGTCCGTGACGGCGAGATGCCTCCTCCGCAGCATGGTGAATCGCGCGCGCTTGCTGAGAGTGATGTGCAGATTCTGCGACAATGGATTGACGCTGGAGCAATCTTTCCTGCCGAACGGCGTCTGGATATCTATGAACGGACCAACGATGTTCGCGGCGGTCGGGATTGGTGGTCGTATCAGCCACTGCGTCGAGTCGATCCACCGTGGTCAGCCACAGTTCCGGCAGGTTCAAATCCGATCGACGCCTTTATTCAGGTTGTTTTGCAGGAACACGGACTGACGCCTGCCCCGCCTGCGCCGCCGGGAAAGCTTTCGCGACGTCTGTACTGGACAACGACGGGCTTGCCAGCATCCGAATCGCAGATCGCCAAATTCTGCGCCAATCCCTCCCGTGAAGCATCAGCACAGCTTGTCAACGACCTGCTGGATTCACCGCATTTCGGGGAACGCTGGGGCCGGCACTGGCTGGATGTCGTGCGGTTTGCCGAGACCAGTGGCTATGAACGTGATCAGACAAAACCGTTTGCCTGGAAGTATCGTGACTGGGTCGTCAATGCCTTCAACAATGACATGCCTTACGATGAGTTCATCCGGGAACAGCTTGCCGGTGATCAGATTGATGGTCGCTCTGAATCTTCTGTGATTGCCACCGGTTTTTTGCGTCTTGGCACATGGAATGACGAACCCAATGATCCGGAAGACTACAAATACGAAAGACTCGAAGACCTGGTCCATGCGACGTCTTCAGCGTTTCTGGGTATGACCACAAAATGTGCGCGCTGCCACGATCACAAATTTGATCCTATTCCTCAGGAAGACTACTACCGCGTCGCTGCTGCGTTCTGGCCTGGCCCGGTCTCTCCTGGAAGTCCTGACCTTCTCGGAGGTCCCGCCGCTGACCTCCTGGGATATCCTGAAGTGCTTGGCTGGACCGACGTCAGTACAACGCCGCCGCCGTTGCATGTGCTGAAGAACGGCGATCGTCATCATCCATTGCAGGTCGTGACTGCAGGGGCATTGACATGTGTGCCTGGACAGCGAACTGATCTGGATTCAGGTGTACCTCCGACTGAAGTCCAAGTGAAGGGTGCGCGTCTGCATCTCGCCGACTGGATCGCCAGCCCTCGGAATCCGCTCACCGCCCGAGTCATCGTCAATCGGCTGTGGCAACATCATTTTGGTGAAGGACTTGTGAGATCGTCGAATAACTTCGGTTTCACCGGAGATCGACCGACGCATCCGGAATTACTCGATTGGCTGGCTACGGAACTGATCGAGAATAACTGGAGTCTGAAGCATATTCATCGACTCATCCTGACATCTGCTACCTGGCAGCAGTCTTCTTTGCATCCGCAGCATGATTCGTACGTGCAGCAGGATTCCGCAAACAGATTTTTGTGGCGAGCCAATCGACGTCGCCTTGAGGCCGAAGCGGTCCGCGATGGGTTTCTTGCGGTCAGCGGCGAACTGGATCTGCGGATGGGTGGTCCTGGTTTCTTTCCCACAATCAGTGCCGATGCACTTGAAGGTCTGTCACGCAAAGCGTCGGCGTGGACTGCCTCACCGGAAATCGAGCAGCTCAGACGAAGTCTCTACATTTTCACCCAGCGCAGTCTGCTTCCGCCCATAATGACGGCGTTTGATCTGTGCGACACAACCCTGCCGTGCGGTCAACGCGATGTGACGATTGTCGCACCCCAGGCACTGACGCTGCTCAATAATGAATTTATGCACAAACGCGCTGAGTCACTTGCCGGACGTCTCGCGCAGAACCACCCGGACGCAGTGCATGATCAGATCGATGCGGCCTGGCGGTCCATCCTGAATCGACGGCCGTCCGAAGTCGAAATGCAAATGGCCGCAGAACATGTGCTACGCCAGTCGGAGCGATTTCATCTGCCGGATTCTGAGAATCCGAAAAGAACTCTTTCCCCGCATGAGTTGGCTCTGGCATCGCTTTGCCTTGTACTGTTCAATTCGAACGAATTCATCTACGTTGACTGAACTACGACTGAATGACCAAACAATGCCACACTCTTTTCAACGTGAACTTCAATCAGCACTTACAGCTGTTCGGCAAGCTGCGATCGCCTGCCGGTCGGTCCAGTCGGCCATTACGACGGAATCCCTGGCTAAGCAAGACAAGAGCCCCGTCACGGTCGCGGATTTTGCAAGTCAGGCCATCATCTGTCGCCGACTGCAGCTTGATTTCCCCGACGATCCTGTGATCGGGGAAGAAGGAGCCGCAGAACTCAGGCTGCCGTCTGCTGCCGATTTCCTGAACCGCGTTGTGCGTGAATGCGAAGCTGCTGGCGTGGTGGCTTCTGCTGTTGAAGTCTGTGACTGGATTGACCGCGGTGGAGCATCAGAGTACAGCCCGCGATTCTGGACACTGGACCCGATCGACGGCACAAAGGGATTTCTGCGGAAGGAACAATACGCGATTTCTTTGGCATTGCTTATCAACGGTCAGATCGAAGTCGGCGTTCTGGGATGCCCGAATATGCCGTTTGCGGACAAACCCTACGGCACCGGAGTGTTGGCCTGGGCTGTTCGCGGACATGGAGCGTGGATGCAGCCACTGTCCGAACCGGAGGCATCACCGACTCGAATCACTGTGACGCAGTTTTCAAAGACTGCCGATATGCGATTCTGTGAATCCGTTGAATCCGGCCACAGCTCCCATGACTGGTCAGGGCTGATTGCCTCCGAACTTGGTATTCATCTGGAACCAATTCGCATGGACAGTCAGTGCAAGTATCTGGCAGTGGCGCGCGGTGATGCCGACGTGTACCTGCGTCTGCCGACGCGAAAAGGTTATCAGGAAAAGATCTGGGACCACGCCGGGGGAATTCTGGTCGTCCAGGAAGCGGGCGGAGAAGTCACGGACATCAACGGCCATGCCCCGGACTTCCTACACGGTTCGTCGCTGACTCAAAATGAAGGCATGGTGGTCACCAACGGACACGCGCATGACGCCGTCATAACCGCCATCAAAACGCATGCGCCGGCAGAGATGGCTTAGTTTTTGCCTTTGGTTGAGGATGCCATGGATACGAGCGTCTAAGCTGAGGCTGCTCAGCCGATGATGCGCAGCTCAGGACCGCTGCCGAGGCGTCTCAGATTCAGCGTAACGCAATCCAGTACATGGCGCATGCAATGCTTCCGAGTGACAACGGCACCTGCGCCGGGAAGACTGGGATTCTGTCCGATGGGTTCAGATTTGGCGCTGCCTCTTCGATCAGAAACACTTCGTTCGAATAATGTTGGCCCAAAACCCATGCCCGCCAAAGCATGGCACCCATGAGCGCGAAACAGGTATTCTGTCATGGTTGCCTCGATTCGATTACGAGCACGAGCACCGTGTCACTGAGCACGAGCACGCCAATTGCGTTTGAATGCCAGAACGACCGCCATCAACGGATGGCGGGAGAAGAATTTCCATGTCAAAACGCTAACTTCCGCCATTCCGCTGCATGGCATTGTTCGTTGTGGTGTTTGGAGTGCATCGACGCGGCGGAAGAGAAATGACCTCATGACCGCTTTGCCCCTGGTGTTTGCGCACATCCGCTGCAATACGATCGATATCGTTGTCGAACTTCGCGGCAAGTCGTCGCTTGATAGCAAGGATCTCATCGTTTGGATCAGGAATCATTTTCGGTTGCCTTGAGTTGCTCGGGAGTACAGATAACAGGTGGAATAAATCCAGCGTCTCGGCACACACTCGCAATCTGAGCTTGTAAGTGTGGATTGAGAATATGCTTGAAGT
>JAYSPO010000563.1:0-8914 GCA_043722015.1 Candidatus Kuenenia sp.
GCATTTCCATTGCCGCTGGCAAGGCAACTGTTTGCAGAGCGTGCATGGATGGCCGATCCTCGAGGCGGTGGCCTGTTCATGGGCATGGCATCGCACAACACGGACTTTCTGCGTTGGCTGACGGGCCGCAATGCCGTCAAAGTTTTTGCACAGGCGACGACTTACAGTGATATCCCCGGTCCGCCTCTTTCTGTCATGGCGCAGATCGTGTTCGACGACAACATCATGGCGCAGATGTGGATTACGGGAGAACTCCCCAATCCAAGTCTGCCCAGCAGTGAAGTTCGCTTTCAGGTCTTCGGCCGCGATGCCATGCTGGATCTCGAAAACTTTGAGTACCTCGATGTCGGCAAAGGGGGTAAGTGGGAACGCATCTATACACCGGAACGATTCGACTACCTGAAGGAGCCGAAATCGCCAATCCGCCTGTATCCGCATATCGGCGTGATTCAGGAATTCATCGACAGTATTCGGGAGCAACGTCCGCCCTGCGTCGGCGGTGCAGAAGGCCGTGCCGCAGTCGAGATCTGTGAAGCCTGCCTGATCTCAGCGAAGACCGGTGAGGCCGTCACGTTACCGTTGTGAGGCGAGCGGAAGAAATTCTATTGCCGGCTCCGATGGGGGTAGGGCGTGACAAGCCACGCGCAGGTACACCGAATCCCAGACATGGTGTGCCTGCGTTGGCGCTTGTCACACCCTACAAATTCACAAACTGACCAGCCGTGGCTGCCGATGGTGCGCTTGTTGAAAGTTGCGTTCACTTCTGATAGAGTCTTCTGGTTCGGTGACTCCGGGACTGCCATTGCAGAAATCGCCTACGCCAAAAAGGTACTCGTCGTATGTTTTCGCGCCATTCAATTCGCTTCGTCCTGGCCGCCATGCTTGTTTGCCTTTCTCAAGCATGTACTCAGCGAGATGAGACAACCGAACACACAAGCTCGGTCGATGACACCATTGGATTGAAAGCGAAGGGCGTGTCGTTCGCGCAGGATCTGAAGAATAACATTCAGTCCGTTCGATTCGGAATCTACAAGCCCACCGACGAAGACATTTTGCTCGTAGCGAAACACGGGACTCTCAGAGAGATTCACGCTGAGGCTCCGGCAGTCACCGAAAAGGGAATCATCGCAATCGCAGCTATGAAGAAACTCCAGATCGTTAACTTGTCAGGTTCGGCAGTGACGGCGAAGAGCATAGAGGCCCTGTCGGGACTTCCGGATCTTCGGCAGCTCGATTTGACCCACGCCGAAAGCATTGACGATACCTCGATTGTCGCTCTTAAGGACCATCCGAAGTTGGAAGCAATTGATTTGAGTTTCACCAGCCTGACGGATGATTCGTTGAGCACAATTCTGTCAATACCCAATCTGAAATCGGTGCGATTGGTCGGTACAAAGATCACGGACAAAGGGCTCGCGAAACTTGCCGCAGCAGCCTCCCTGACTCAGATTGCAGTCGGATCAGAACTTATCACGGACGAGGGAGTCTTTTTACTTTCGGCGAATTCAGCACTGTCGCAACTGGAAATCGTCGGAACGAAAATCACCGACAGTTCGATGCATGTTCTGGCCGCACTTTCCAAACTGGAATTGCTGAGACTTCCGCAGAATTCCGCTCTCACTGATTTGGGGATTTGCGAGCTGGGCGTTTTGCCGGCCCTGACAAACTTAGATGTTTCGGGGACCGGGTTTACAGGGTCAGGCTGCGGCGAGGCTGGGTTTCCTGCACTTCTTGGGTTGGAAGCAAACAGCAGCAAGGTCACCGACTCGACCCTATTGGATTTTTCCGGAATCAAACACCTGACTTCATTGAAGCTCAAAGGCACCGACGTTACCGAAGCGGGTGTAAGGAAAGTATTCGCGGCGAACGACCCCACCGCGGTCGCATTCGGTCCTGACGAAAAGTAGATCCGGGAGATTTGTCAACCTGGACTGTGAGCGCGATGATCAACGCTCCCGCCATGAACTCAAGCGGGTCAGTCATTGAATGGCATCGGGGCCCGCTGTACCGGACCATCAGGTCCAGCCTGGACAATGATGTAATTGCGATCCGCTCTCACACCGCAAAAGCTGTTTTGCTGCCCATTCGGCCACCGAACGGTAACATCCAACAAAGGGTTGGTGGCTGAGCTGACAATTGCGAATCTCAGTGCGTGTTCGTTAGACGCCTGGAACCCGCTGCCGGACGTCAATTGTCGGGACATCGAAGTTGCGCCCGCCTGTACCGTCACGACACTGCCTTTGGCATCTCGCGCGGAATGTGTCCCAATGAGCCGAAGCCCGAGCCAACTTCCCGCTGGCTGCGTTGCATTTGTCAGGAGCACGGATGAAGCTCCAAGAAGTCCGGCCACAAGATCTTCACGACCATCACCATTCCAATCAAACTTTGCCAGAGAGCGACCGATGTGACGCTCGCGGAAGAACTGGTCGTTCAACTCGGGTTCGGTAAATACCTGCCCAGCCTGATTTTCAAAGACCTGTGGTTTCATCTGATAGGGCACATTACTGGCCGAAAGATCATCCAGATGGCCATTGAGAACGACGAGATCGTCATCGCCATCGAGATCCGCATCCAGGGCCTGCGTCCCAAACCCAAGCATGGACAAACTCGGCTGAGCAAGTTGATACGACCTTGTCCGATCCACAAACATCCCTTCCGCCTGACCAAGATAAAGCGTGTTGGATTCGTTGTAGAAATTTGTGATAAAGACGTCCTGCTTCTGGTCATTGTTAAAGTCTGCCAGAGCAATTCCCATGCACGCCTGAGCTCTGCCAGCGTCATCGGTCGCAATTCCGTTCCGGACAGCGCACTCCTCAAAATGAACACCCTGTCCCTTTGCTCGCAACGGCGTAATCATTCGCTCCGTATCCGCCAAAGAAGATTCTCCATTGACCGCTGCCGATTGGGCAAAGTCGCTGCGATTCAGAAACAGAAAGTTTGGAACGGCATCATTCCCGACAAAAATATCCAGGTAGCGGTCACCATCCATGTCTGCCGCAATGATCCCGAGTCCGCGTCCGTCGGACTTCAGAATTCCGCTTGAGGTGCTGATGTCTGCAAAACTCCAGTCACCGCCATTCAGATAAAGCTGATCTTCCGCCGCTACAAATCCCTCCGATCGGCAACTTCGCAGCCTTCCGTTTTCGTGGCAGATCTCCGTCGCTGCATCGTCTAGACTCAGATAGTTAACGACATACAGATCGGAGTTCCCGTCCAGATCAAAATCTGCAATGGCGCAGCTGGTGGACCAATCGTTTCCTGCCAGACCACTTTCAACCGTGAAATCATGGAACGTTCCGTCTCCGTTGTTGCGAAACAGGCGGTTGCCGCCGACGTTGGCGACGTAAATCTCATCAAAACCATCACCGTCAAGGTCACCAATCGCTACACCCTGACCAAAATCGCGATCGATCACACCGGTGGCGGTCGTAATGTCACAAAACTTCGTTCCGCCGAGATTTCGGAAGATCTGGTCGTTGGGGCCAGGCGAAGTTGCAGTGGATGGCCATGCTCCTCCCTGAGTGAAATAAAGATCCAGCCAGCCATCGGCATCGACATCAATTACGCCGATCCCGCCGCCATTGGATTGAAACATTTTTTTGGGCTTTTGTGCCACGTTTGAATTTAAAAATTCAAACGTGAGGCCCAGTTCGGAGGTCGCGGAGTCGAAAGCGATCCTCGAATCTCCGGATTGCGTATTGACGGTTGGCGCAGACATCGTCTGCGGAACTGGATCTGCCAACTTTCCCGCGTAAATCCGGTGAATCATGGCAGGCCACACATGCGACTTTGCTGTCTTGATCGCGGCACTTGCGCCGACCGTCTGGAGTTCAGGCCGGTCTCCGAATCGCTCGTGCGCAAGCCGCAGCCAGTTTCCTGCTTCAGCAGATCGTCCGACTGACAGCAGCAGCGGAACCAGTTTTACAACGTTACTCAACGTTTGCCTGTCTTCATGAATTTCATCAAGAGTCCTCTCGATCGATTCCAGACTTCGTGCCTGCTCGCTGCAGAACGCAGCATCGTCGTGATGACCCATCTGAGCCAGAGCGATTGCGAGATGAAATGTCGCCTCTCGATTATACGGATCTGTGGTCAGGCATCGCAGAAAGCCTGAGGCAGCTTCAAGCCAAAGGGAATTGTGCTCGGCCCAAAGCCCACGCACAATCCAGATTCGAGTTGAATCGCGACAGGAAATCGGCATTGCACCATACCATTGCAGAAACGCTTCCTGGTTATTGTCCAGCAGCAGTCTGCCGAGTTCCGCCTGAGCGTCAGAATTCTGTGGAAACTGGCTGACGACCCGTCGCAGCCGTTTCTCAGCAAGCTCACGATCTCCTTCGATCATAGACTCCTTCGCTAGCGCCAGCAGCGGCAACACGTCGCGTTCAATTTGTGGCATGAACTTCAGCAGTTCTTCCGGAAATTTCCGTTGGCGATTTGGATGCCCAAAATTCAGAAGCTGCTCAAAACTGGCGGTATTCAGGGCCACCCGCCGCTCAAGGACTGCGGTTGACTCCGTAATCCGGCCCTCTGTTCTGTACAGGAACTCCAGTCTGTCTTCCGCCAGGACATCGCCTGGAGCGGTATTGAGTGCCTTATGATAAAGGAATTCCGCGTCAGTCAAATGACCACATTGGATGTACGACTCAGCAGCGAAAAAGTAGTATTGAGCTTTCTCGCGGGGACTTTGTTCGCATTCAGCTCCAGATCGATAATACGCTGCGGACTGGTCGAATCTTCCACTTCTTGCGGCGGCCTCTCCGGCAATCAGAAAGCCTTTCGGCTGTGCTCCATCATGGCTCACCGCGCGCATCGCTTTTTGTTCGGCAGATTCAAAACGACCAGCCCGAAGATCCCGTCCGGCATCCGCCAGCAGCTCTGCAGGATCTTCTGTCTGCCACAGCCACGCCGCGATCAATAAAGCTGCCGCCGAAAAAAGCACCTTGATCCCAAGTCCGCGTGTATTAGTTTTCATCAACCGAAAACCCTGTCAAACGCGACGGCGAACTGTTGCGCCTTGCAAAGCTCCGTAACCAGATGGCGCTCGCAACCTTTGAAACTTGCGGTTCCCGGCGGACGAGCGGCGTAGTCTGAAATTTACAATTCCCTGCTTCTCCCAGTTTTGCCATGGCCCGTTGGGCCACTGGATGCTGCTCCCAAAGATTCCAAATTGTTCCCCGTCGACTATTCACGATGTTGACCGCCATACTGCCGAGATCAATTCCGATCAGATCTTCTCCCACCCAATTGCGTTCGAGATTGAATGGAGCAATTCCGTATGGCCCGGAAACATACTGCCACACGGGGCTCTGTCTCCATGAAACAAGATCCACTTTGATTTGCGACTCAGCCCAGGGGATCGCGGCAACCGTTGCGGTCGGCCAAACAGTTCCCCGGGCCGCTCCTGGAAGAAGTCCAGGCGCAAAGTAGCCGTCCGGACTGTCACCGGCACTGATTCCCCACCAGTTGCCACTCGCCTGTAAGTACGTCTTGCTTTCTTCCAGTTCACAAAACGCCCGATTCGCACGAGCACTCGCTTCGGCATTCTGCCACAATTCCATGGCGTTGATCCTGCGGCAAAACTGCTGAGAATGCCACCCCAGTCCGTAGTAGGAAGTGAATAGGCCATGCCCTGGATTCAACAGCGGAATACCAGCAACAACACCTCTTTCCACTCTCGTATCGTCCCACAGCTGCGCATCGATCGGATGATGTTTCGCACCAATGGCGAGCATGTAGGGCATCGCGAACTCGGACGAGCGGATGTCCATTGGACCGAGCAGTCCCGTCCCCGGCTGCCAACCCATAGAAAGCGTCGCCGCATGTCGGTCTGTTGCCGGCAAGCAAAATGCGGTCCAATCGACGCGATCCATGAGACGATCGGCGATCTCGCCAATTTCTCCACGGAACCGCACCGAAACGACCATGCAGCCATTCAGAAGTATTGCGGTGTCGAGAGAAGAGAATTCACACTCAAAAAAACGCTGCCCCGTCTTGAGATCGATGAAATGGTAAAGTAATCCAGAGTGATGCTCAGCATGACTCTCCAGAAACTTCAGGACCTGTTCCGCCCGCCGTCGCGCGGTCTCCTCGTCCATGCGACCTCGCGCAACTGCATCCGGGAGCAAACTGAGATAATAGCCAACAGAAGCGATCGAGCAGCAGAGTTGCCGCAGTGGACCCGGCCCGACGAAAATCCGATTTGGAGCACGATCCGGAACCAATCCAGAATCCGGGTCCCTGTACTTTTCAAACCAGTCAAACGCCGCCGCAGCCAACGCATCCGGACTTGCTGCATAAGCCTCCGATATCACAGGTGGCATTGCGATCCTGATCGAATGCAGTACGTCGCTCATCTTCACTTCGGATCGAGTCGTAGTTGCAGCAGTAGCCGACTTCAGCTGAAGCGAAAGTTTGTCCAAAGACCGCAACTTCAGAGACGACTCGGCACAATGCAGTGGAAGTCGCAGATCGACAAATCCCTGCTCCTGAAATTGCTTCCCGTCTCGCTTTGGAAGGGCGATCGACCATCGTGCAGCCACTGTACCGTCGATCGCCACCAACTCGGCGTAAAGCGATTGGTTCGCCTTTGCCATGGTACGGACGCGGATGACAAGCTCTCCACGATAAAACGCTGACCAGTCAGCTTGTTCCTTGCGCAAAAAAAACGCGAATTCAACGCCTTTTTCAGCATCGAAAATCGCGGGGTTGTCGCTGGACCGGGCGACGATCTGATCTTGAAGTGGCAGAAGATCGATCCCCATCGCGGGGCGAAATTGGGGAACCGTTACGACCTCTTCGCGACAAGCTGCGAACTGCTCGTCCCAAGCCATCGCTCCTGAATCAGAAACGCGATCCTGACCAGCGGTAGCCGTGCACACGCAAATCAAAAGCAATACCAAAGCGAAGATTGGCGCGGCGGATTTCACGACTGATTACCCACCTTTGCATTGCGGGAAATGTGTATGCCGAATCGGCCATTGCCAAACTCTTGGGTAGGTCGATGGCTACTGACCACCACCCATATTCTTCTTCATTTCCGCTTCCATTTTCGCTTTCATATCTTCACTGTGCTTCTTCGATTCTTCGGCATCAATCTCGGGAATGTCGTAAGTTGGTTCACCACAGCCACTGATTGGCAGCAGCAAAGAAACAAAGCAAATGGCCAGGAATGCACGCTTCACAGCTTAACCCCTAAAGATCCGGACAACTTGAAAATACCGCTAGATGACAGGTCGCAGATGATACCGCTCGTGACGACATTGGCAAGCGTCTACCCTTAAAATTACTGACACAAGTCCGGGCACTAAAATGCGGTTCAACAACAAATGAGGTGCGCGGCTTCACCAGGATGACTTAGTCGACACTGCACCACGGAGTCCTTTGGACAGATATAAAAGTGGAGATGTGGAATAGCAACTTTGGGATTCGTCTTGAAGGGCAACGCCTTGTGTGCTCACGAAACCGAGGTTTTATCGAGAGAAAATCCTTCACGGCGTTGCCTGAAGGGGCGACGGAATCCTGTCTGCGCCAACATCGCAAGAAACTGGCGTCGCAAACAGAATCGCCCTGAAATCGCAGGGGAATCACGATTCGAGTACTCATTCAGGGTACACTTATTTTTCAACCGTAGTTAGATCTCAGAATTGTGGAAGGTGTCTCCTCGATGACTTGACTGGCACACGTCAACTCTGCAGACCAATACCTTTTTTGAATCCGAATCCAAAAGGTTTCACCAATATGCGAATTATTGCGGCGAGGCGATTGACGCAATGTTAAGGGAAGTGTAAGAACAACACGCTGAAGTGAAGAATTCGGTGTACACTCAAAGATTCTGAGCTTAGGCTTTGCGCTAGCTGCATCATATTTCCGCATTTACACTCCGCGTTCAGTGTGCTTTTGTTTAGATCCGCTTTGGGCTTGGACGAGCGGTTCTTGTCTGCGGTCTGCTGTTTTTCAGGATTCTCTGTCATTCTCTTTTTCGGGAGGTCTGGTTATGTCGATTTCTGTTCGATCCCTTAAACGTTCGAGATTTGGCTTTACGCTGATCGAACTCCTGGTGGTGATTGCAATTATCGCCATTTTGATTGCGTTGCTGTTGCCCGCCGTTCAACAGGCTCGGGAAGCGGCCCGCCGCACGCAGTGCAAGAACAACCTGAAGCAGCTGGGATTGGCTCTTCACAATTATCACGACGTTTACGGCAGGTTTTGCTTTGGAAAGGGAGGCACAATTAATACTCCAAATGCGGGGATGCCGTTAGCACAACAGTCCAACTGGAATCGGTTGGGAGGCCTCGTTCCATTACTGCCATACATTGAACAAGCGAATCTGGCACAGGCGATCGCTGCTGGTGGAACATACAATGGAACGACTTTCCGGCCGAACGGACCTTACCCATGGGAGTCTGCCTACACTCCGTGGCGGACACAGATTCCAATGTACCTTTGCCCTTCGGACAGTCAACCCGAGCAGTCGTGGAACGGCGGTCGTAGTCCTGCAGCGAAAAACAACTACGGATTCTGCTACGGCGACAGCGTGACTCAGGTTCAGGAAAACGGGCAACAGTCGTCACGCGGCATGTTTTCGTTCCAACGTTGTTACACTTTTGCAGACGACCTTGATGGTACAAGCAACACGATTATGATGGGCGAATTGGTTCGAACGACCGGTGGCAGAGATAAACTTGGCAGCACGGGCGTTGTGACAGGAACAAATACCAATCCGAACCTCTGTAATCTTGCGTTAAACCCGGCAAACAAGTTGGAATTCGCTGCTGGCGTCACTATCCAGGGATGGTCGGGCGACCGATGGTGTGATGCCAACACGTCTAACACCGGGATCAATACTGTTCTGCCGCCGAACAGCCCACGATGCTCCAACGATTCATGGGACGGGCGTTGGGGTATTTATTCC
>JAYSPO010000564.1:0-1580 GCA_043722015.1 Candidatus Kuenenia sp.
TGAGGAGCATTCCAATTCGTGTCCATTCGTGTTCATTCGTGGTTCCCGGTCTGGAAAAAGGGCTTCAAACGGCGGACACATAGAAAACGTTACAGTCAGAACTTTTCAAGGAATCCTGATCATGTCCCACGGTATCAAACGCGTTGCCTTGTTGTTTGCCGGCGGTCCGGCTCCGGGAGCCAACGCGGTTATTTCCACCTGTGCCATTTCTTTTATTCGCCAGGGAATTGAAGTCGTCGGAATTCGATACGGCTATTCCAATCTGATGGAATATTCACCGGCCACTCCGCTGGTCGAAGGCGTGCATTACAAGAATCTGACGGAGCCGTCACTGCGACGCACGCGCAGCAAAGAAGGGATTATCATCGGCACGGCTCGAGCCAATCCGGGCAAGCACATTACGGCTCCGGAACATCTGGAAGATCCGGAGAAGGCCGCTCCCATGAAGCGTGTCTATGACGCGCTGCGATCCATTGGCGTGGATGCGCTGGTATCCATCGGCGGCGACGACACGCTCAAGACCGCAAACAAGCTCAAGATGTATCAGGATCGTTTGCCGAGTGAGCTCAAGCGTATGCCGGTGGTGCATGTGCCGAAGACGATCGACAACGACTACATGGGTATCGACTTCACGTTCGGATACTTTACGGCGGTCGAAACGCTGGGCACGGAGATCCGCAATCTGCATGCCGATGCGGAAGCCGCTCGGGCCTACTTCATCGTCGAAAGCATGGGCCGAAGTGCCGGTTGGCTGGCTTACGGTGCGGCCATCGCAGGCGAAGCAAATATGGTATTGAGTGTCGAAGATATGAGCGGCAAATATCTGTCGCCTGAGTCAACGCCAAAACGCAAGGTCATGGACACAGAAATGGTGATCCAGAAAATTGTGCGGATGATGCGGCACCGACAGGAGAAAGAGGGCAAAGAGTATGGCGTTGTGGTTCTGGCCGAAGGCCTGGCAGAGTTTCTCTCCGACGACATTCTGAAGGACGTTCCGCGTGACGACCATGGGCACATTTCCGTTGCCAACGTGGATCTGGGAAAGATGTTTGCAAAGAAAGTGTCCGCCGAATTCCAGAAGCAGACTGGCCTGAAACGAAAAGTGACAGGACTGCAACTGGGTTACGAATGCCGTTGTGCCCGACCGCATGCTTTCGACGTGATGCTGGGCAGTCAACTTGGCGTCGGGGCTTACCGAGCGTTGTGCGAAAAGAAACACAATGGTGTCATGGTATCGGTGTCTGGTCAGTTGGATCTGCATTACGTACCATTCGAAAAGCTTGTGGATCCAAAGACGCTGGTGACTGTGGTACGCTTCATTCCGCCGGGCAGCGATTTCCATCAGCTTGCTCGGTTTCTGGAATCGAGTGCCAGCGAGTAACGCGAAGCTCCGGATCGATTGTCGCGCACGGGCTGGTGTCTCTGTGGATTCAATGCCGAAACCCATTCTCTGGCGGGAGCGGACGATGCATATCGCAAAGCGAGTTCTGCTGTTCTATCTGTCGGTGATTGCCTTGTTCACATGGTTTCAGCGAACGATGATGTATCCTGCCGGTTGGGCCGAGACATTGGCTGTGGCT
>JAYSPO010000565.1:0-5211 GCA_043722015.1 Candidatus Kuenenia sp.
CTTGGGCAGCGTGAGCTGCCCAATATCTACGTTAATCTCGTTACTCTTTCGTTCCTCTCGTTGTGATGCATTCGACTGTAAAATTGCTGGGTGACAGCCTCCAAAAAGCAATCAGAATGTGAGTAACGCTGTCTCATATGGCTGATGCAGGTGACTGAAACTGTCCACTTCTCCCCCTTGTTGGGAGCAGCGGTGTCCCATCGATTCAGATTTTGGGAGTCTTGTTGTCCCAATCAAAGGGGTTTTCGAATCTCTTCGACCGCCATGAAGAACTCGTTTGTGCTGCTCTCTTGATGTATGGCAAAGTCGCGAACAACTGGCTCGTTCGGCCGAGATCGCGACGGGCCCATGACGATGCTCAGCGGCTGATTGGAGTTTCTGCAGGCCGATGCCTACGATCCCGTGATTCACGCGAGCGACGGACTCATCATCGAGGTCGCGTGCTGGGCTCACGCGCCATGCAGTGCAGCCTGATACAAACAGAAAGTGACGAAGGGTCATACTGATCGACTCCGATCTTGTTGGTTGCGTCGATGATCGTTATTTCACATTCGTGGGCAAAGTGGATCGCCCGGGACAGGACCCTGATGCCAACCATGCATCAAGCTTGTCTCGGTGATATCTGACGGTTCGGCCTCGTTTCGAGAAAGGTACGAATCGTGCGCTCGTCCAGTTGCGGAGAGTTCCGAGCGCTACATGCATGTAGTTCGCAGCTGCTTGTGGTGTCATCCACGGTGAATCTGTCACTGGTGTCGGCCTCCGTGAGTCCTAGTGAGCAATCCAGCACGATCGTGATTGACCGTGTTGAGGCGGGAGCCTAGGAGCATTTTGGAATGGCAACTGGAGCGCAGAAGCAGAATTCTGGCGCCCCATTTCCGTCAACGCTGCTTGAACGAACTCAATGCCCGAGAACAAGGGGGACGCCAAGCGGAAGCAGAGCACAGAAGCAGCGGACGCATGGTTCTGACGGGACTGGCCCAATACTGTCAGTTCCGGCCAGAAATTGAGCCAGAGTTTCGGAGCCAATTGAACCAGACAGGAATTTTGGTGATACCCGTTCGTCTCTCGATCATTTCCCGGTGACGGGCTTTCGACGCTGGAAAGGGCGATGATTGCTGTCGTAGTCTGGACAACGCCATGGCGTACAGCACTGATGCTGAAGACGCAGCTGGCCCGGATGGCTACCTACTTTGGGATTGGTTGGGTCACACGCTTCGAAACCAATCGCGACGACGATCCGGCATTGTGGCCATGGCACACTCTTTCACGAGTCGCCACATAATCAACAAGTCTCGGAATAGATGGATTCTGCGGACAGTAAGAGCCGCAGATCAACGCTCGAGCATTTTGAGGGACTTCGCATATTCATTGCGAAGCTTCTTGACTCGCACTTCTGAAATTCCCAGCTCGTCGGCGAATGCTTTGTCTAAACGGGCTTTCGCACCACGGATGTTTTCGTACCGACTCTCCACTATGGTCTCAACAAACCAACTTCGGAATTTCGATTCGTAAGCACTCATTTCGTACGTGCCATTTTTTTTCCTCCGAGCTGATATGTCGGTGAGCGGGAGCTCAGACTTCAGACCAGCAGCTTCCCCTTCATGCCGTTGACGATCACGCAGTTCTTCACGCAAGTTGACTCTTGATGGAACATCGTAGTAACCCGGAACAAAGTCGACTGTAGCATCAGGTCCGCGGAGCTGAATGATCAAGCCGACCGGAAGCCGTGTAAGCGGTCCTTGTGGGAGGGGAAGATCCCAGGTCGCAAAACCTGTGAGGTTCCATTGCTGGGTACACACTCGAAGCGCCTCATAGAACTCATTGAGTGGTTTCGAATGTTGTTCATGCGAAGGCGGACCTACTATTGGCACAGGAGGGGCCAGGAGACTTGTTGAAGTCTGTGGCAAAAGTGAGTCTGGCGGCAATGCATCCCATAATCCCCGAAGGTGTTTTCGTGCTGCGCAAAACTGCTCGTCGACGTTGAGAAACCCGACATATCCCAACAGCTGGTGCCGGATTTCCACTAGTTGTTTTTGCTTCTCTGCCAGTGACGCCCGGATCTGTCGCGGATTTTTCCCACGGAATCCATCACATTCCATGAGCAACTGCAACTGATGCTCATCGACGCCCAGATTTTCTTCAACCGGAAACAGCAGCGGGTACGTCACAGGTTGTCCTCGCCAAACGCCAACGATGTTTGGCAAGTACGACACACAGGTTTCGCGGAAGCTGCGCTCCGCTTTTTCATCAGCCTCGGACAGTAGCCGCTTCACAGCGCGGCAATTCCCTTGCTTTGCAGTCGCAGTACTTAATTCTTTCAGCACAAATTCAGGAAGAGTGTAGGCAGGTTCCAGATTCTCGCCGATCCGCTTTTCCCACCATTGTTCGTGTTGATCCAGGAAGACCTCCCAAAGATTGGACCAGCTTCGAAACGCATTCCCAAGTTCCTCAGCTGTGACATTTCTGCTGGGTGTATTCACAACTAATCTTTCTTTGATTCATTCTGAGAAGACTTCGTTGAATCAGTCAGCCGCTCCAGTGCGTCTCGCTTTGCCTCCATTCCGAGGTGAGTGTAACGCTTTGTCATCGTCAGTGTCGCGTGACCGAGGATCTCTTGTACGAGCAGAGGGTTCGTCCCTTTCTCTTGGGCTCGGCTTGAAAACAGGTGTCGCAGATCGTGGGTTCGCGTGAAATGCGGGCAACCAATTTGTTCTGTGAGACCGCAGAATTCGTGCTGGATTCGTTTCACCGGGATCTGGCCCATCCTTCTGCAAAATGCCGTGACTGCTCGTCGTTGTGCTTTTGCCAATTTGGTGGAATCTTCATGCAACGTTTCTAGTGTAATCGTCTGCAACCTCTCACGAAACTTGACATCTGATCCGAACGCAGAGACAGTCTTGCGACTGCCTTGGAAGAATTCGAGATTTTGAAACACGAATCCTGCCGTTCTCCCTTCAATCATTCGCTCAAAGGTTTTCCTCATCTCTGCGGTCAAAGGGAGCTGTCTTCGACGAGCCGTCTTCACCCGCCAGAACATTTCTGGCTTTGAGCAGATTTGGATAGTTCCTGCCGAAAGGTCAACGTTTTCAATTAAGAGGCTCGTGAGTTCTCCAGCGCGAAGTCCATACGTCGCCAAAGTCTGAAAGATCGCCTTCTGCCAATCGTTGCAGGCTCCGAAAAATGCGGACTCCTCTTCTGCGGAAAAGATTCGCTGACCTTCATCCGGCTCGTCGGTATCGCGTAGCTTGTCGATCGGAAATCGAGTGAATGGGTTCTCGGCATACGGAGGTAACATCCTTCGACGCGTAGCCCAGTTGAATGCGGTTCGGCAAGTGCTCAGGATAAACTTTACGCCCCCAACAGCGTACGCAGCCTGCTTGCCTTTCTTGGCACCATTACGAGTTCGCGTCTGGCCTCGCAGCCACAGGACAAAGTCCTCGACCGTCCGTTCGTCGAAGGCATCTACGGCATTGATCTCAGCAGCCGCACAAAATTCGAGGAACCGGTCGAGAGCCGCCCGATATCGATCCTGAGTCCGCCATGCCAGTTTCTGAACGTTGGCAACATAGTCGAGATATCCACCTGTCAGTTTCACGGGAGTAGTACGGTCAAATCCCAATGGTGACGGGCGATTCTCGCCGATTGCGGCTGCTACCTTTGCAGCGGTAGTTCGGGCGACCAGCAGATTGCCGTCGATCCGGCGGCGTTCCGACTTACCGTTCTCGCGGTAGTAGAGGCTGTAGGTCTCACCGCGTTTGTAGATCGTGACGGGGCCAATTCGCTCAATCTTTACGTCGCGCGTATGACCACTTGCAGTCTGACCTGTATGCCCCTTTTGGCCTTTTGAATTGCGTGCCATCGATGTTGAAGCTCCTGACGGGGCCACCGAAGCGGCCCCGTCTTTCACAAAATGTTTCACAAACCCATGTCGTCAAGTCTACGCATGAGTGGAAACAGCTTCAACATCAGCACTTGCGGCAAGTGCAAATAAAAGAGCGGAGAGACAGGGATTCGAACCCTGGGTACCCTTGCGGGTACTCCGGTTTTCAAGACCGGTGCGATAGGCCACTCTGCCATCTCTCCGGGGCGGATGCTATGGAGATCCGGTTGTCGTGTCAACGACGACACATTGAGAACAGACACAAAGGCCGTGCACTGGTTCGAACTTGAGAAAAATCAGGCTGCGCGACGTTGTGGCTGCGGAGTGGCGGTCGGGAATGCAATCATGGAATGGCGTCCCAGGGCGTTTCGTAGTCCTTCGACAATCCGCTCCAGATGGGTTCCTGGCAGTTCTGTGTAGATTGGAAGTGACAGCACCTCCTCAGACGCGCGTTCTGCTTCCGGCAGATCTCCCCGCTGGTAGCCAAGGTACGCAAAGCATTCCTGCAGATGCAGCGGTATCGGATAGTACACCGCGCACCCGATCTGCTGTTCCTTCATCGACTTGATCACATCGGCGCGGCGTCCGCCGGTGATGCGTGTGGTGAACTGGTTGAAGACGTGACGACGATCCGGCAACACCGCTGGCAGTGTAATCGTATCCGTCAATCCGTTGTCAGAAATGAGTTCTTCGTATCGAGCTGCATTGCGGGCTCGTCCTGCCGTCCAGGAATCCAGATGACGCAGTTTCACTCGCAGCACCGCAGCCTGCAACGCATCCAGACGACTGTTGAAACCTACTTCCACGTGGTTGTATCCACCCTTGTCACCGTGGACTCGCAGCCGTTTCAGACGTTCTGCAATTTCAGGATTATCGGTAGTCATGATACCGCCATCACCGGCACCGCCAAGATTCTTGGTCGGGAAGAAGCTGAAGCAGCCGACGGAACCCAGGACACCTGCACGGCGACCCTGATATTCAGCACCGATCGCCTGAGCTGCATCTTCGATAATCGGAATTCCGTGCGCTGCCGACAGACGCCACAGCGGATCCATTTCAGCACACTGACCAAAGATGTGCACCGGCATGATGGCAGTTGTCTTCGAAGTGATCGCGCGTTCGACCTGTTCCGGGCAGATGTTGAAACTGTCAGGTTCGATATCCACCAGCACCGGAATCGCGCCCACGCGGTGAATGGCACCGGCTGACGCAAAGAAAGTGAACGGGCTGGTGATGACTTCATCACCGGGTTTCACACCAACTGCCAGCAGGGCCAGGATGAGCGCGTCAGTTCCGGACGCGCAGCCGATGGCAAATCTTGAATCGCAGTA
>JAYSPO010000566.1:0-2929 GCA_043722015.1 Candidatus Kuenenia sp.
GCCAACTACTACTCCTACTACTCCTACTACTCCTACTACTACTACTACTACTACTACTACTACTACTAATACTACTACTACTACTAATACTACTACTACTACTACTACTACGCCTACTACTACTACGCCTACGGCTCGCCGTTAAACGATTTGTGCCAACTTACTTATGCACCAGTGCTTATTGTTCAAACAGTCTCAAACCATGATGCCTCTACGACAATTTGTTTTGTCTCAATGACCTTCGTCGTGACTCCAAGGCCTAGTTCTCTCAACTTGTCAATAAGTTGGTCGCCATCAATGAGATCAATCGATGGCGCACCGTCGCGAGTTGCCTCACGAACGGCATCCTTTGTGAAGTTGCCTGTTGTAATGAACAGCCCTTTATCCGTTCTCCCAACCATCGCTCCACGAAAGTCGCGAATGTGATTTGCCGGAACCGATCCTTTGTATCGCTTGCACTGAAAGATGACATGAAAACTCAGAAATCCGCCCAGCCGCATCATCCCTTTTCCGTCAATGCCTCCGTCTCCGCTGCGCCCTGTGACTTCGACCTGTGTGAACCCGGACTCGCGAAGAATTCGCTGGGCCAGACGTTCGAATGCGTCCGGTGGCATCGCAAGAAGCGTTGACATCAATTCATCGCGCCATGCCTCAAGTTCTTCTTGACCGTCAGTATCTTCTTCAGCAGTGACGGTTTCGACCTCACGCTGTTGGCGAGTTTGTTCGGCCACAAAGCGCCTCACAGATTGTGTATCAACTTCGTAGGTTTCGCGGCCTTTCGTAGTGAGTGCCCAAACTCCACGGGACGAGTTTTCAATAATGCCATACTTTTTCAAATACGTGCGAGCCCAGGCGAGGCGGTATTCGATCTCAGTGACACTTCCTTTGTCAGCATTATGAAGTACTGCGAGTTGGTCGTCCGAGAACTTCATGTTTTCGATGACTTCTGAATTCAATTCTTCATTGGTCGCCGAACTACCAAGCATTTTGAGGACATGAATGATCGGGTTCATCATTTTGATATGGCGGCAAAGTGACAATCGTCATGGAATTAACCTGATGAAGAGATGAATCAGATGTCTCACTCAAAGCACGCCACACGAATCGCATTGTACCGGCAAGCTGACGCATGCCGCTCGCCGGGGGTGACTACGCCAATCCCGCCAGTTTTCTTCCGGTCCAGAACGCGCCGAGCAGCACGACGATCATCGCGCCCCAGGCGGGGTGGCTCCAAAGGCGGAAGCGGCGGATGATGGCGTCGGGTTCGGGCATCGCGGCGATACGGGTGACGAGGGTCTGGATTTCGGAGACCGTCGTCAGTTCGCCGCGCGTGACCTGGGCGATTTCTTTCAGGACATCCACTCGGGCGGGTTGGCCGATGAGTTCTTTTTCCTGGCCCAGGACGGCAATGATCGTTTCAAGGCGTCCGCCGGTTTCGGCACAACTGGTGACGAGTTTGTACTGGCCGCCTTCCGTCGGAACGAACGTGCCCGTGAACAGCCCCCACGAATCTTCTCCAGCGGGGGCAAGTCGCACGGAATCTGTCTGACCGGATGGCGACACCGTCTGCACGACGACAGTGCCGGTTCGCAGCGGATCACCGGCGTTGCTCATCACGTTCGCGTTCAACGTCAGCACATTGCCGGCTTCAGGGCGGTCGGGCGAATAGAACAGCCGCATGGCTTCGCCCTGTGACATGTTTCGCTGATACGCCATCCAGCGCACGACCTGGCCCCAGAAGCGATAGTGGTATAAATCTTCAACGCCTTTTCGCCAGCGCCAGGCACCGTCGGTTCCCATGAACAGCACTTTGCCGGTGCCGACCGTGCGTGTCACAATCAGAGGGACTCGGCCAAACGATGTCGAATCGGAATCATGCGTCGCCAGTACCTGCGCGCCGATCTTCGCCCGCTGAGCTGCCGCGTGCCACTGGAACCCGGGCAGCGCATTCCAAACGCGTTCGTTCTCGTTGTCGTCGGGTTCCAGACGAGTCAGCAGGCTGCGGCGGCCGGCTTCAGTCAGTGAAAATCGAGCGGGCCGCGACGAACCGTGGCCTTTGGGATTTGCCTGATCGAGCACCACCGGAAGCAGCTCGTCCAGCTCACTGGTCTGCAACGAATTCTGATAGCCCCGGAAACCGGGCAGAAATACCAATCCGCCTGCCTGGCTGCGAACAAGCTGTCTCAAATTCACACAATCCTGCGGCGTGAGCTGCTTTGAGCCAATCCCTACGTCGCCCAGAAACACCACGTCGTATTCGAACAGTTCTTTCTCTGTCGGAAATTGATCGAGATACCCACGACCACCACCCACGCCTTCCAGATCCGGATGAAACAACAGGCAATTTACGGCGACACCCGGATCACGTTCCAGCGCATTTCGCAGGTAGCGATATTCCCAGCGAGGATACGATTCCACCACCAGCACCTTCAGCTCTTCGTCTCGGATAGTGATCGGGATTGTCAGCTTGTTGTTGTCGGGCAGAGTCTCGGTTTCATCGACGGGGATTTCGAGTGTCAGAGTATACTCGCCGGTCTTTTCGGGTTTCCAGTCGATCGTATCCTGCTGCTGCCCCATGCCGGTGACACGCATTGTCTTTTCGATCATCTCGCCGCGCGTCCCCGTCAGTGACACCTTGACGTCACGATCCGCAGGCAGCCAGCTGATGATTCTGAAAGGAATCCGCAGTGACTTATTGACAACGCCAAACGTCGGCGCATCAGAAGCCGCGAGTTGCATATCGGGCAGTCGTTCTTCACTCCCGACGCCGACGGCGAATACGGGTACATTTCTGACGCGCAATGCTGACGCCGCCGTTCCCGGCGATTGTCCGATGTTCCAGTCGCCGTCGGACAACAGGACGACACCGCGCAGATTTGGGTATTTATCGGCGGTAGATTGCAAAGCGGTGCTGAGATCAGTCCCTTTT
>JAYSPO010000567.1:0-4353 GCA_043722015.1 Candidatus Kuenenia sp.
ACCGCAGGTGATCATTTCTCAGCTGCGCATCGAACTAAAAAGAGACAAGCTGCAACTGAACGGACTGACAGCTCAGCAGGTGAATGACTACATCGAAACGGCATTGAACGGCGTGGTGGTCTCCGAAATCCTGGATGGTCAGCGTACGTTCGATCTGGTCGTGCGTTTTGACAATAACTATCGCGAGAATTTGGAGTCGCTGCGTCGGCTGAGTATTGATCTGCCGGAAGGCGGCACCGTTCCGCTGGAGTCGATTGCTGAGATCTATGAATCCGGCGGTCCGAACACGATCAATCGTGAAAACGTACGGCGTCGAATCGTGCTACAGAGCAATGTCTCAGGCCGCGGAGTTGTCGATGTTGTCAATGACATCCAGAAAAAGCTGGCTCCGATCGCAGCTACGTTGCCACCAGGATACTTCGTCGAATATGGCGGACAGTTTCAGAGCCAGAAAGAAGCAAGCCGAATTCTGGGAGCTTTGTTTCTGGTGTCGATGGTTGGAGTGTTCCTGACGCTGTTCACGATGTTTCGTTCGGTCAATCTGAGTCTGCAGGTGATGGCCGCTTTGCCCATGGCATTTATCGGTTCCGTCGCGGCCCTCGTGCTGACTGGCCAGACACTGACAATTGCCAGCATGGTGGGCTTCATCTCACTGGCGGGCATTGCTTCAAGGAATGGTATTCTGCTGTTGAACCACTATCTGCATCTCGTGAAGTACGAAGGCGAGACATGGACTCACAGCATGATTATTCGCGCAGGGCTGGAGCGACTGGCTCCGGTATTGATGACGGCTCTGACCGCTGGCATCGGTCTGGTGCCGTTGGTGTTATCTGCTGGCGAGCCAGGCAAAGAGATCCTGTACCCTGTCGCGACTGTGATACTGGGTGGTGTCATAAGTTCGACACTTTTGGATTTCTTCGTCCATCCCGCGCTATTCTGGTTGTTTGGTCTGAAGGCCGCACAACGGGTAGTCACGGCAGCAAATTCCGAGGTGGCACTGGTTGAACCGCATGAAGAGATGTCGCATTCCCCGCAAGTTCACACTTCATCCCACGGAGGAACCGTGTTGTAGAGTGCCATGTTTTGTTTTCTGCAAGCGGCACATGATGTGCGATGAAACAGAGAGTCGTTCGTTCAATGTGAATGAACGAAACCTGTCAAGTCCACATGGACGGCACTCTCAATGGCTGCCGTCGCCTCTAGTTTAGAAAGTCACTGTCATGTTGTTCCGAATTACAATGTCTGCGGTTGCAATTCTTTCAATCGCTTCAGCGTCGGTATCGGCCGCTGAGTTAAGTGAGTCAGTTGCGTATCGAGCGAAAGAATGGACGAGCCTGCATGTCGAAAATGAAGCCGATACACAGCGAACGATCGACATGCTGAAGAAACTCGGTTGTGAAACCAAGGTCGATCAGCACAACGGTCATACAGACGTCAGCTTCCGTTCACCGGAATGGAAAGAAGTCACTTTGGATTCACATGAAAACGCAGATCGATGGGAACAGTGGTTAACTCGGAATGGCTTCCAAACATTACATGGCCACAATCACGTCTCGAACAGCGATGCGATTGTTGTCCAGTATCGCCAGACCGAATGGCAATCACAGCATTTTGAAGACGAACGTCAGGCTACCGAATTCATGGCGATGTGCAAAGGGCTGGGATGTGCAGTCCGAAAGGACGCTCACTCCGGTCATATCGATGTGACGTATCGTTGCCCGTCACGTCGCAGCCTGACCTGCGCTGATCATGAGGAGGCTCATTCATTGCAGGCGTGGCTGGAGAAAAAAGGGTTTCAGACCGAGCATGCTCACTAACTGTTTGCCGTGCAGACCAGTCGCAGGAAACTGTTCCTGCGACTAATTATTTTGTGGCGTTTACCTGGTACTTGTTTTGAGGAGAAGATTATGAAGTTTCATTCTATGAGCCGTTTACTGGCCTTTGCAGTCACGATGGTGCTGTTGCCGACACTGGCTTCGGCCGCTGAAGACAAGCACTTCGTGATTGCGTTTCGGATGGTCAAGCCGACTACGATGGAATTTGAGGATGCGGCGAAGGGGAAGGCCCATATTGACGCCTTGAAAAAGATCGGTTGCAAAGCAAAACCTGAGAATCACGATGGACATATGGACGTGACTTATCAGCAGCCGAAATGGACAGAACTCACAGTCGCTTCCGATGAATTGGTCCATCAGTGGCAGGGCTGGCTCACCAAAGCCGGATTCGAAACGCTGCATGCGGACGGCGCTGAGGAAGGCCATGATCACGAACATGCCCACGAAGGCGTGGAGATTCTGCAGTTTCATGCGAAGGACTGGATCGTCAAGCACTTCGAAAACGAATCCGAAGCGAAAGAGTTTGTCGCGATCGGAAAGGGACTTGGCTGTGAGATCAAACAGGATATTCACGATGGCCATGCAGACGTGCAGCTTCGTTGTCGGGAAATCAAGCATCTGGAATGCCGTAGCCACGAAGAGGCGGAATCTCGGGCGAAGTGGTTGAACGAACTCGGCTTCGAAGCGAAGCATGAAGACTGACAGTCCGTCTTCATCAAAGTTGCAAACCGGCGATCGATCGGATTGCGATGCTGGTCATGGAAGCCAGAGAAGATGAGTTCCGTTTGCCGGGTTAGCAGCAATTCCTGGCCGAACGGCGACGATTAATTCGATACTTATGTCAGCAGAACTGAGATAATTATGATCCGCACATTGACAATTCTGACGCTGTCGATCACACAAGTCCTTTCTGGGCTTGGATGTGGCGGATATCTGTGCTTCCACAAAGACGGCACGTATTGTTGTGTGGATGGAGGCGAAGAAAGCTGCCATTGCTGCTCTGATTCAGCAGAATCTGCCGATGTGCCGTGCAGGGATCAATGCTCCGGCCACGAGCATGACCGCAAATGCTGCGCGATTGCAGACAACTCACAGTCAGACACAGCCGAGCATTCGGATACGCAAACTCGTCTGTACGAATTTCCCTCGCATCAGTCGCTGCCCTGCGGCTGCATTCATATCCCGATCGTGGCACCTTCTGCGAAGGTTGAACGCACCGCGGAACTGAGCAAGGTGAAATCCTGCTGCATTCCCCGCTCGCAGCTCAGCCATTTTGCGACTTCGCAGGTTGCCGGTCCGAGACATAGTGTTTTAGAATCGGATTCGCCACAAACTCCACAGTTCAGAGTGTTGTTACAACACCGCTGTGTCGTCATTCGCTGTTAAGTCCGCGAATTCCAGGCGTTGATCGGTCGTTGTACAGCGATTGCTGTCCGCCGTTCATGTTGCCTTTGCCACGCTTGCCATCAATCTGTCCTTCGCCCTGCGCGGCGACTGATTGTCCAGCAGGTCGGTTCCCGGACCTGTGACGTGGCTACAAGCACAATCACGATTGAGAAAGCCTTTGGGCATATCTCTACGCTTCAATGCGATGATGTCGTCGCATTGTCGGAAATGAACTGACAAAGCGTCTCTTTGTCAGGCTCACAATATTCAACCGAGTTGAATTACCGTTCTGAAAGGATTCGTTATGAGAACATCGACTGTCATGGCGTTATTTGGTGTCGTGGGCGGCTGGACCATGCTGGAAACCTCCGTGCATGGCCAACCTCCCGCTGCTGTTGCAAGGACACAGGCTGCCAGCAAGACTCAACTGGCTCTGGACAAGAATGCCGAAGAGAACACGTTCACATTCATTGTCTTCTATAAGGAAGACTCTTCTGCCACTCGGGAAATGATCAGAATTGCCGACGAGAGTACAGCGAATCACGCTGAGTGTTCCGTTGTCGTGACGGCCAATGCCAACGATCCGGCGGAACGGGCACTTGTTGAACGATTTGGAATCGGTCGCGCGCCGATGCCATTGACCGTGGCGGTCGCTCCCAACGGAGCCATCACGGGCGTATTTTCAAAGACGCTGAACGCTCAACTTATCGAAGCCGCCATTGTGACTCCGACCATGGCTCGCTGTATGAAGTCCCTACAAAATCAGAAGCTGGTTTTTGTAGTTGCATCAACCAATGACAAACCCGAAGTTCCTGCGGGTGTCCGAGCCTTGCAGAAAGATCCGCTGTTCAAGGACAGGATCGTATTGACCGGTCTGCGTCTGGACGACCCGGCAGAGACTCGCTTTCTGAGTCAAATGAAGATCGACCCAGCACAGATCAACGGTCCTTACGCCGTCTTGATTGCACCACCTGGAGTCATGGTTGGTCATTTCGATGCGACGGCGACCGGTGAATCCATTGCCGCTGCGATCCACAAGTCGGGCCAGTGTTGCGACGATCCAAACTGCAAACACACCGGCAAAGCCGCTCAGCAAGCCACTCAACCATCAAAATCAAGGAAGAACTAGTCA
>JAYSPO010000568.1:0-13382 GCA_043722015.1 Candidatus Kuenenia sp.
TGTTTGCTGTCTTCCCACGCCGATTGACAAAAATGCCGTGTTGGAAAGGTAAAGCGGCGACAAGTCGCCGCACTCCATATGGCTGTCGCTTGCATCAGGCCTAATACTTTGTCACGCATTGATTGATGGATTGTGTGCCACTGGCTTTGCCAGTGCTTCCCATTTGCAGAAAGCACTGGCAGAGACAGTGGCACACATCAAGTCACGATTGACAGTGCACGACCTCAAGATTCAGCATTGACGTCGCTCCATTTGAATTCCCCTCAGGCAACCACTTCTGCCGCCACATCTTCTGTCAGATGAATTCTTTGCCACCGCCCCGACAGATATCGAAGCAGCATACAGATTCCGGTGAACGAAATATGCGCCGTGCAGGTCAGCCACAGTGCCAGCACCGACGCATGTCTGGACTGAATGATGATCAGTGCCGGCACGACCATAATCAGCCAGCTTGAGAGCATTGTGATCACCATGGGAAACACCGTATCCCCCGCCCCACGAAGGGCCGACGAAAAGACAACCGCCAACGAATCGAACACCGAATACGCGGCGACGAAATTGAGCAGATACGAAGCAGTTTTGGCAAGCGTCGCGATATCTGCGCCGCCGAGGGTCTCAGGATTGGCCAGCAGAAAAAATGGACGCAACAGCCATTCAGGGAACAATACCAGGATGGCTCCCGTCGTTCCGGTCCACACGACGCCCATGAATGCCGCATTTCTTGTCGTGGCCCGCGCCGCATCAATGTCACCCGCACCGATGTGATGACCGACCACTGTCTGAATGGCTGTCCCGAATCCCAGGAGCGGAACGAAGATCAACCCGTTAATACTGAAAGCGATATTCGTCGCGGCCAGTGCCTGGTTATTCAGGTTTCCGACGATCAACAGGAACATCGTGAATCCGGAGATATCGACAAAATAATGCAGTCCGCTCGGGACTCCGTATCGCAGAAACTGTTTCAGCAATCCACGATCCACCGCACACGTCGACCACAATGGCAGATCATCGCGTCGCGTTTCGCGCAGAATGCAGACGATATATACGGCGAGCTCAACACACCGTGCGGCGACCGTGCCGATCGCTGCTCCGCGAATACCCATCGCGGGTATCGGGCCGGCTCCATACGTGAGTATATACGCCACGATGCCGTTCACGACAACGGCGGCCATGCTGTTGAGCATCACAACCGTCGTCCGGCGGCGACCGCTGAAGAAACAACTCAGCGCCGTCCCCAGCATATGAATGGGAGCTCCGGCACAGAGAATATTAAAATACTGAGCTTCCAGCTCGACGACATTCGGCGAATGCCCCGACAGCGGCAGAAACATGCGGCTGAATGGTAAGAACATACACAGCATGAACCCGCTCACGATCGCCAGCCAGACTGCCTGCCAGAAGGAACTCAGCATCCGATCCTTTTGCCCCGCGCCATCGAATTGCGAGATGAAGGTGTTGGCGTACAGAACCATCCCCATCGGCACACACACAATCGTCCAATGCAGCATCGAAGCCGGAGTCACGGCCGCCAATGCGTCCTCCGAACAACCCGCGAGAATGACGCGATCGGCGGCATTCATCAACGATTGCGTCCCCGAGCTCAGCATCAGCGGCAGTGCAACTCGTGTCAGTTCCCTGAGGTTACTGAAACTATCGGTCGGAGTATCCCGCATCACAGGATCGCCAGCGGATTGCGTCGTGATTCCAGCGTCCCGCGCGTGACACCGACTCGGTTCATGGCGTTCAGGGTTCTCCAGACATGTTCGCCGGAAACATCTCCCGACAGCAACTGAGCGTACAATGAATACAGTTTCCGGATCTGATCTGCATCATCGCGCAGCAGTTCGATCCGGAAACGTCGCACTCCCGCCGTCAGTAGTTCAGCGACGACCTCTGCTGAACTCTGTGCCACCGCATTGAACAAGGTATTACGGCAGCCAACGTCCGCGACCAACGGATGATCGACACCCGTCCGATCCCGCAGTTCGACCTGATGAACATCGCACGGCCGACCACAGTTTGTTTTGTTCGTGCCCGGCGACAGCATCGCGCAGAACACGCAATGCTCCATGTGAAACATGGGCATGTGCTGATGCACCACAATTTCCAGCCACTGTGGCGGAACCGACTGCACAAGTTCCATCAACTGATCGCGATTCAGGTCATACGACGGTGTCAGCCACTGCAACTTCTGCTCCATCAGAAACGCAGCCGTCAGTTCATTTGTCACGTTCAGCGAATAGTCGCCAACAACCGGAACGCCCTGTTCCTGAAAGAACGCCAGTCCGCTGAGATTTCGCACCAGGACTCCGTCCGGCTGATGTTTCAGCATGGCTCGAAACAGTCCCATCTCATCGGGCTTCTGAATGCGTGGTGTTGCCAGCAGTATCGTCTGATCAGATCCGCGAGCGATCTCAACCGCGTCACGGTATTCGCGAATGTCCTGAAAGTCGGCGATCAGGCGATCCACTTTCAGTTCGACACAGGTCCGTACCTGATTTAGTGTTCGGCACAGGACGGTCAGCAACGGCGTGGTCGCCTGAGTCTCACGAACTGGCAACTGGTGCCGAAGCCGATTCAGAGCGTTGTCTCGGCAGAGTACAACTTCCGGCATCGGCAGCGAACGATCAAGCTCCTCAACCATCTGCTTCCGCAGCTTCCCGAGTACACTCAGCGGCACCATCGGCGTACCAATAATGGTTGCCGTAAGATCAAGCAGTTCGAACGTCGTGCCGCCAAGTCGCGAAAGCTGTTCACGCAGCACATCGACCGTGATCGGGTGCTTTTGAGCGGCCTCCAGCGATTGCTCAGATTCGACCCGACACACGCAGCCGTTCTTTGCAATGCCCTCAACAAGCAAAGGCCGACCAGGTTCCGCATGAACCGTCAGCATCAACGGGACGCGACGTTGCGGATCGGCCGTTTCATAGGTCCGACGCAATTGCTGCGTAAGTCGCGGGTCGTCGGTCTTCCAAACCTGTTGTCCGACGTACAATCGGCTGAGATTGATATTGCTGCGATCAAATGTGAGGTCAACCACACCGGAATCGACAGATTCACTGATGGGCGTACGTCCCTGAAAGACCTGAAACACGCGACCGCCCTGCTCGTCATCGTTCGCGCGATCTCCGTCGAACACGACGCCATCGCCCGCCTGAACTGCATACTCCAGTTGCACCGTCACACGATCAAAATGCACGGATTCAATCCGTCCCAGCAAAACGCCGCGTTTCGCGGAACTCGTTGCCGGAACGAGCATTTTGTGATCGCACCCCTGAAGCCAGCCAGGTGAGAAGCCGCGCGAGAATGATTGTTCCATCTGCTGAATCTGACGGCGGGTAAACTGCACCGGATGTCCAGCCACAGCGCTGTCGATGGCTTCGCGATAGTGCCGTGTGATGTTTGCCACGTACTCAGGCGTTTTCAGTCGGCCTTCGATCTTGAAGCATCGCACACCAGCTTCAATCAATTGTGGCGTCAATGCGAACGCTGCCAGATCCTGTGGGCTGAGCAGATACTTCTGATCGCCGAAGTCACGCAATTCGCCGTCGCACAACAGTTCATAAGGCAATCGACACGCCTGAGCACACTGGCCACGATTCGCACTGCGACCGCCAAGTGATTCGCTGGTCAGACACTGGCCGGAGTATGCCACGCACAATGCTCCATGCACAAACGCTTCCAGTTCGACACTTGTCGTACCGTGAATCTGCCGGATCTCGTCGATCGAAAGCTCACGCGGGAGCACGACTCGCTGAATTCCGAGTTGCTCCGCGACGGCGATACATTCGGCACTCGTCAGTGTCATCTGCGTCGATGCGTGAATTGCCAGGTCGTGAGTGATCTCACGGATCATTCTGGCCACGCCCAGATCCTGCACGAGTACGGCATCGACCGGTGCCAGTGCGAGGCGTCGAATAATGGTCTGCAACTGAGGCAACTCGTCCGAGAACGCGAGTGTGTTCAGCGTGACATAGCCTTTGACACCGCGTCGATGCAGAAACAGCATGATGTCGGCGATGTTGTTCAGATCGAAATTCGTGGCTCGGGCGCGGGCGTTGAAGCCATCTTCGAGGCCAAAGTAGACCGCGTCCGCACCATTCTCCACCGCCGCACGAATGCAGTCCCAATCCCCGGCTGGAGCGAGCAATTCAGGTGCGGAATTTATCGTATTCATGAAGTCTTCAAGTCGATTGGAAGGGCGATGTGGCAAAAGAGCAATACTTCAGAATCATACCATTCCGCCGCCACAATGGCACTTCACCAGGATAGCCATGAAAGACTTCCTGAAAGATCTGTAGGTTACTTCAGCCTCGACACAAACTTGATCGCCTTCTCAACGTAAGCAGGATCAATCCATCGTGGCGGACTTCTCTGAATCGACACCTTGCCATCAAACCTGCCGAAGACTCTCTGCATCTTCGGCGACAACACCTTCAAAGGCTGTCCTGCTCGATCTGCGCCGACTGAACTGATCTGATGTGCTTTCGTCAGCAGGCGGCTCTCTGGCCCACCTTTGACCAAGACGAGTTCCTCACGCTGCTTATTGAACACAGAAGGGTAACGGACATGGAAGTTCTTGCCGAAGTCGGACTTCAAAGTTGCGTTTGAGAATTCGGTCGCCAACCCCGCCATTTCGACTACGAAGTACCCCACGATGTAAAGTGCCGGTGGTGGATCAGCTTGCCATCCCGTCGTTTCGTGCCATTGCTGCAACCCACAGTAGAGAATCAGGTAGTCGCCTCGTTCCAACTTTTGTAATGACCGTTTGGGAATTGTCGGATCGCCATAGGTGAATGTCTCGAACTCCGGGTCGAGATGAATGTGCTGCTGAGCAACGGCGTTCTGTTTCCGTGTCGGAAAATAATCCGAGTGCGGACGATCATTCCTGCCGACTAGCGTCCCATACTTGTGGACGCTGACGCCCTGGTTGTCTGGAATGCAGACGAATTCAAACGAGCCGTCATCGAACAGCGGACTCTGTATGCCACCGCACCCTGAGTCGATGCCGACACGAAGCAGAACTGCTTTTGTCACTTCGCCTCCCTCAAATGGGGGACAAGTTGCGACAACGACTGCCATTTGTGGAAATTGCGGCAGTGGTCGTCTGCATAGTAGATCATTGGCTCGTCCCAGAGGAACGTGTTCCGTGGATCGGCCACAAGCAGTGCCCGATGTCCGAACTTCGCAGCGAGGTAGTAGTTGATGTCATTATGCCAGCCCTTGTCTCCACGATGCTGCCGATGTGCATGGGCCGAAGGCGTGATGTATCGGTTCGGCGAGTGTCGAGAATTTCCGGTTGGCGACGGCGACTTTGGCCTGAAAATGTCGCCGAGGAAATGGGAATCTGCCGCCTTTGCGTTGCTGACGCTTGCCGACAATTCTCTCCAGAGATCGGCATGAGAATCATGGGCAGAATTGATCTTGGCGAGGTAGAATAGCCAGTGTCGTCCCTGATGGATCGTGCGACTGGTAAAGCCAGCAACCCAGACGCCTTCCCAATCATCGGCGGACTGAGTGGCTCGCATCTGATGTTTGCAAGTGCAGAGCGTCAACATGCCACCCTGAAAGTTTGGTGCCGAACCGTGTTGCTCAAATGTCGCTGAGTCGTCGTCGAGTCCCACGGTGCGGACGACGTAGGAGTAGGTCCGTCCTGCTGCCTTGCCGACCTGTGATTTCAGAATCGGGAGCGGCAATCCGAGGTTCTTGGCAAGCAGCCCACTGGTGGGGAACGGCTGGACGGTCTGGATGTCGTTGGTGATGTGGCAACCCGTTTCGTCCGTCACGCTTTGGGTTGAGCAATGTTCGGTCTTTTTCATGCGTGCTTCCCCCTGTTTGGCAGTCCTCGTTGCATCAATTTCGTCGCCTTACCTGCGTCGAACATCTCCGGATCAGACTTCCCTCTCCACCACAGCATTTCCTGATGTCGATCATCGTCCACATCGACAAGGATTTCGAAATACACTGCGTAGCCCTCAACGCCGCCAACGTCTTCCGGCGGACATGCTCGTTCGCCTTCAATACTAACCAGGTAGTCGATTTATTGCCAACGTTGTAGCGCAGGCAGGTGCGAGACCAGATCTTCGAGTAGTTCCGAGGCAGCCATGTGTGATTCCATTACCAAAGTCGCTGAATGGGATAGGCGTCAAACGTTTCGTCAGAACTGACCAAGGCCACATTTTCCACGACAGATTGCGCAATCAGCATTCGATCGAAAGGGTCTTTGTGATGATGTGGCAAGGTCACGATGGCTTCGGCGTGCCTGACATCAATGGGCAGAATCCTCAATCCATAGAGCTGAACCGCCTCGGCGATGTAGTCCGCCAATGGATCGGCGAGCCGGTATTTCCTGATCGAAATCTTGATGGCCAGTTCCCAATACGTCGCCGGACTGAGCAGCAACTCATTGCCCGGATCAACCAGCAGGTCGAGGGCGGTTTGACTGAGTTGAGGATCGTCTTCCACCAGCCACAGTAGCGTGTGCGTATCGAGGAGCAACTTCACGGCATGTAGTCCTTGAAGTCCGCGAGGTGTTCGTCGTCTTCGGCAAGAATGGTTAGCTTCCCTTTCAACAAACCGGGGACACGAGGCTGCCGAACTGCTGAAGTCGCCACCAGCTTCGCCACGGGTTTGTGGTCTTTCACAATAACCACTTCTTCATCTGGTTCAAGTCCAGAAACCAGTTCGATGAGTGTTGTTTTGTCAGTATCAATGTCAATCACCTTATTCATGACCAATGTCTCCTGTGATGAATGTATTTTGAAGTTGGCTCAATACATGTACTCCGCAAAGTCTTTGAGATGCTCATCATCGTCGGAAATGATCGTCAACATTCCTTTGCAGCTACCAAACGTTGGCGTTCCCCGTTTGGGTGGCACAATCCGAGCCACTGTCTTTTGGTTCTGGACAATCACCACTTCATCGTCCGGCTTCAATCCGGCGATCAGTTCGCGGAGAGTGGCTTGTGCGACATCGAGTTCAACGGTTTTGGTCATGATTCAAACTCCTGAGTTTCAAGATTCATTCTACCTGCTGCAGTACTGTTGTGTCATTCGTGTTTTTCGCCTACGCCTGCGGCTCGCCGTTAAACGAAAATGCCGATTCTGATTGCGCGGAAACTCGGACCCTGATGCAGCGGTCATCATCCTCGGCAAGCACGATCCGCTTCCCCCCTCATTATTGTACTCAATTGCCGTTCTGGAGTAACCCTTCGTCACAGCAGCTCACCTCGCCAGACGATAATGGCTTGCCCCCCCAAAATTACACGGTCGCCATTGAGTCTGAGTCGAAGCACGCCGCCACGAGCCGACACCTGATGGGCCATCAGGTCAGTCTTTTTCAGACGCTCTGCCCAATACGGCGTGAGGCAGCAGTGTGCCGACCCGCATACCGGATCACATGCACATACTTTTACATCTTCACTTTCACACAATACAGCTCACCGCCCGCTGTGATATACAGTGTTTCCGCATCATGCCCGGCTCCGAGGCAACAATTCGAGGGCAACGTCGGCGTTTTCAGGAATGCCAGCTCCATGCCGGCCGGACTGTAGACCGCGATTCCGAAACGTTTTTCGGAACGCACGGCTGCGAAGATGCGACCTGTGGCATCGACCGTCATCCCGTCAATTCCATTTTCGCTGCCAAAATCCACGAGTGTGATTCGATGCGTCAACGTCCCGTCATCGGTGACGTCGAAAGCTTCCAGTGTCATTCTTTTCTTTGATCCTGCTGGTTTGTTCGGGAGACCAACGGAGTCGTTGTCCGTGTTGGCGACGTAGATCGTTTTGCCATCCGGCGAGATACCGATTCCGTTCGGTTTCGACGCGAACTTCGTGGCAACCGTTGTCGCACCCGTTTTAGGGTCGAAACGGAACACCCACATTCCCGGCAAGGCCAATGGTTCGAAACCGACGTAACGAGGATCGCTGAAGTAGATACTGCCGTCCGGATGAATTGCCAGATCGTTCGGTGCGTTGAACGGCTTCTTTTCGAACAACTCGGAGACGCCTCGCACCAGTCCGTCTTCCGTCACTTCGCACAACGCTCGCAGGCCGCCATTGGCTCCGCAACATGCGAGCATCCTGTCACCAGAATCAAATTCGAGCCCATTACTCTTGCTGCTGTTCGCACAGAATACCTGTGTTTTTCCGGTCACTGGACTAAACACCAGAATACGACCAGCTGTTGCTGGATCGCTGGGAATATCGCTGAAGAAGACCAGCCCGTCCGACCTTGCCGCAACGCCTTCTGTAAACTCCCCACCGTTCCAAAGTAATTCGGGCTCCGCATTCACTGCAAAAACAACGTCGTCGGCACGCATTGACGAACTCGCGGCCATCAATGCGATGCTGACAAATTTGACGATCAATGACTTGAAAAAGAATGGTCGCAACATCAGAAATCTCCGTGAGCGGGTTGATGCGAGTACAGAATCGGTGCGGATAGTGTAAACTCTGCGCAGAATTTTTTCTCTGGTCCGACATGCTCCTGAACAACACACTCTCATTTCGATGGTGCGCAAATCGTAGGGTGGGACCAGCGGCTGAAAAGCCGCGCCGGCCCACCTTGATCGATGCCACGTGAAGTAATTGACCCATGCCATGGTGGGCCGGCGCTCGCAAAGCTCGCTGGTCCCACCCTACACGAACAAATCGTTCGCCCCACAGAATGACAGGACTTCCATGAAACCTCAACTGTTGTCACTTGTTGCATTGCTTGTTGTGTCCGCTCAGGCACTCGCGGCGGATCGACCGATTATCCTGTGGATCAGTTGCGAAGACATCAGTCCGCGACTCGGGTGTTACGGCGATACCACCGCCACCACTCCGAATCTGGATCGCCTGGCCACTGAAGGCATTCGCTTCACTCATGCATTTTCCTGTCATGGCGTCTGTGCTCCCAGTCGCACGGGGATCATCACGGCCAGCTACCCGATCTCGCTCGGGGCGAATCACATGCGGTCAAAGGTCAAACTACCGCCTCATATCCATCCGTTTCCGCAAGACCTCCGGGAATCCGGCTACTATTGCACTAACAACAGCAAGACAGACTACAACCTGCGTTGGGATGAAAAAGCAACGTGGGACGAAACATCCGGCAAAGCGCATTGGAAGAATCGAAAAAGCGACGACCAGCCGTTCTTCGCAGTCTTTAATCTCACGATGACACATGAAAGCAAAGTGTGGCAGAAAGGCTGGAAAGAAGTCGCTTCCGTCCTGAAAGAATCGGAACGCCATCGGCCCGAAGCCATGCTCGTGCCGCCGTTGTATCCGGACACGCTGGCCGTTCGTGAAGATATCGCTCGGTTGGCAGATCTCATCACGGTCATGGATCGACAGGTCGGGCTGATTCTGAAAGAACTTGACAATGCAGGTCTCGCGGATGACACGATTGTCGTTTTCTGGTCCGATCATGGCAGTGGTCTGCCGCGATCCAAGCGCTGGACGTACGATTCCGGGTCGCGCGTCCCGATGATTGTACGTGTTCCCGAGAAATACAGGAACATGGCTACTGGAGCCACGGCCGGATCCACCGACGATCGGATGGTCAACCTGATCGATCTCGGACCAACCGTGCTCTCGCTGGCGGGCGTGGCCATTCCAGATGGAATCAACGGTCAGCCGTTTCTCGGCAAGGCACAGGGACCCGATCGTGAATTCATCTACGGAGCTCGTGACCGCATTGATGAACGCTTCGACATGGTCCGCACTGTGCGATCGAGAGACTTCCGCTATGTGCGCAATCTCATGCCCTGGCGACCTGCGTTGCAGCATGTCTCGTACGGCGAACAGAACGCCATCATGCAGGAGCTGCGAAAACTGCTGGCTGCGGGGAAACTGCCTCCGCAGTCCGCTCAATGGTTCGCCAATCCTCGTGCCGACGAAGAATTATACGACCTGAACGCCGATCCCTGGGAACTGGTGAATCTCGCCAAAGATCCTGCACATGCTGCAACGTTAAAGTCACTTTCGGCAGAATGTGATCGTTGGCAGATCGCGACGCGCGACGCGCATTTGCTTCCGGAAATTATGCTGGATGCAGGAGAAACTGCAGCCGGTAGTCGTTGGCAGATTCTGCATGGTGCTGACGGTTTGCAGCGAACTGAGAAACTGCTTGCAGCGGCGAAATCAACGGCGCATAGCATTGCCTCTCAATCGGATCTCGCGATGCCCGAACTCGACGCGGATCCGGTCGTCCGCTGGTGGCAGGTGATGGCGTGCAGCAAAGCGTCCAACGTGGCAGACTTCAAAGAGTTACTGGAGAAAGAAGCACAATCCGCTGAGCCTGCGATCCGGATCGCAGCGGCAGGTGGACTTGCTCGGATGGGGGACCTCAGGACAGCCGCCGCAACGCTAGGCGAATTGCTCGGCAGCGAAAATAACTTTGTGCAGCACGCAGCGATTCTGGAAATCGATGAAGCCGGGCCGGAACTAATTGAACTCACCAAAGAACAAATCAAGCGTGTCGGCGATGACGAATACTGCCAGCGTCTGGCCGATCACGCTCTGAATCGCTGAATTGCATCCGCAAATCGTGCGGCAGAATCGGCATCGTAGGACAGATACAGTGACGGTTCAATGAGTTCCAGTTCCATCACGGCCGGTTCCCCGTTCGGCAGCGTCACCAGATCCACACGGCCGTACAGAATTCGTTGTGGTATCCGCTCAAGAGCGCGCCGGGAAAACTCGATCAAAGCAGGATCCGGCGCAATGAACTGAATCCGACTACCGTGTTCTTCCTGAACTCGAAAGTCGCCTGCCATTGGTGTCTTCAGCACACTGTGACTGTGCTCTCCATCGAAGAAGACCAGTGACGTTTCGCCGTATTCGATCACACTGGGGATAAACGGCTGAAGGAGCGCTAAACGTCCTGAGTAAAGCGATTCGATCTGCTGCAGTTCCGAGGCTGACGAATCCGGTCGCAGCCAGAATGTATCATTTGCATTCGCACCGATAACAGGTTTGATGACGATCTGGTCCGATTCAAGTATCTCGAACATGCCGCGAATCTGCGACTCGGTCGGGTTTTGCACAAACTGAGTCGGCACGATCGTGATTCCACGATCATGCAGCTCCTGCAGGTAAGTCTTGCGGACGTTCCATCGCACTACGTCAATGGAATTCCAGAGCACCGCCGTCGATGCGTCGATGGCCTCCAGGACCGTCATAAACTCGTCTGCCGCCTGCTGATAATCCCAGGGCGAACGAATGATGACCATTTCATAGTCATCCCAGTTCACGGTCGGACTTCGCCAGGACACATTGTCCACTTTAACGCCGCGCGCCTCCAGACAATCCGCCACCAGCGAATCGTAGGACACAAACTCGTCGAGACTGTCCATCGTCAGAAATGCAAGGGGTTTCATAGTACGATCTGTTCTGCTCTTGTTCCAACTTGAGCCTGAGGCGCTAGCCGATTTGAACCACCAAATACTATCGGCTAGCGCCTCAGGCGCAAGCCACTCTGCCTTTCAACGGAACGTAAGTCGCAGATTCACAAACTGGCCAGTTGTGGTGCGTTCGGCGAATTCCATTTGACGCAGCGGTTCGGGGCGGGGTATCCAGTGTCTCCAGCGCGATCTACAGAATCTCGCGGATTCCCTCAGCCTTATCCACCAACTGGACCGGGCGTCCGGAAAAGTCCAGGAAGTGAGTCGTCGGATCAATTTCAAGGGCGCGATAGACCGTTGCCAGAAGGTCATGCGGAGCAACTTCACGTTCGACAGGATACTCGGCTTTCGAACTTGTGGCACCGACCACGACTCCCTGCTGCAGGCCGCCGCCGGCAAGCATCACGGAGAACGCATCACCCCAGTGATCGCGGCCAGGAATTGGAATACCGGCCTGGCCTTCGTTGATCCGCGGCGTGCGTCCGAATTCGCCCATCACGATCACCATGACCTGATCCAGAAGGCAGCGATCCACGAGATCCGTCATCAACGCCCCCACGCACTGGTCCATGGCTCGCATGTTCGGAGCGTGGCCGGTGACGAGCTGAGAATGGTGATCCCAATGCGGCATATCGACGGTCACGAATGTGACACCAGCTTCGACCAGACGTCTGGCCATCAGCGTGTACTGGCCCCACGGATTTTTCCCGTAACGTTCCGCGACTTCCGGTGCTTCTTTTGAGATATCAAACGCATCGATTGCCGCACCGCCGAAGACAAGTGACATCGCTGACTGATGATGAACATCCATCACATCCATCACGCCCGTGTTGTCAACATCTCGCCGCAATCGATCGAGCGATGTCAGCAGGCTGCTCCGATCCTGCGCCCGCGACTGATCAAGTCCTGCGGGAGCTTTGAAACATGTCGGTGCTTCGACTTTGATGTTGTAGCTGTGGTGCAGATAGCGAGACTCGTTGTTCACTGCGAACGGATCATGCTCGCCGCCGAGATACGAAGCCCCCATATAGCCGGGGTACAGGTAAACGCTTTCTGCCGAAGGCAGGCCGACGTAAGCAGGCAGCCCGGGTTTGTTCGGACCTTTCAGCTTTGAGACACACGATCCCAGTGAAGGATATCGAATGCCTTTGGATGCCGTGGTCGCTCCGAATCGACCGGTCAACATCCAGTGCGCCCCGGCGAAATGGTCACCCGTCCCGTGACGCATGGATCGAATGATGCACATCTTGTCTGCGAATTTCGCCTGTTGCTGCATCAGTTCAGAAAACTGAATGCCAGGCACGCTGGTGCTGATGGTTCCGAACGGGCCGCGAAATTCTGCCGGGGCCTCCGGCTTCGGATCGTAGGATTCCAACTGACTGGGCCCGCCATCGAGCCAGATCAGGATGACACTCTTGTTGTTCTTCTTCGCAGTGCCATCCGCGATCAGTCGCTGCTGAGTTGCCAGATTCAGCCCGGCCATGCTCAACACGCCCGCCTTGAGAACAGCTCGGCGGCCTCGATGTTGCGGACTCTGAATTTCCAGCATTGCGGTGTCCTTACGAAACCAATTCTGCGACCAGAGCACTGCTCACGTCGCCAATCTTCCGATTTTCACTCGCGCCAGTATCACCTGTGGTTGCGTGTCTTGTTGATCCAGGCTGAATTTCTACGTGGGGTAAGCTTCCAGCTTGCCATCCCGAAATCAACACTAAGAACCCATAACAAAACCGCTCTTCGTAGCTGATTCGCAAGAATTCAGCCCCATTTCTGAATTCTTGCGAATCCAGCTACCTGTTTTGTGAGGGGTTCTTAGTCTCAAATGCCAAACTTTACTTCCGCAGTTCGTATTCCTTAATCTTACGATACAGCGTGCGTTCGCCGATTTCCAGCATTCTGGAAGCTTCTTCGCGGTTGCCGTCGGTCAGATCGAGAGCGCGCTGGATGTAGTATTTTTCGACTTCTGTCATCGGTCTGCCGATCAGCCCATC
>JAYSPO010000569.1:0-1655 GCA_043722015.1 Candidatus Kuenenia sp.
CGTCCGATTCGCAGGCTCCTTGATTTGCATCGCGGATTATCAGGAAATCAACTTTCGTACCCACTCGAATACACCCACTAAATTCCGAGAAGAACCAAATCTTTCTAAAAAGGGTACTTGACAATGCTAGAAGAGCCGCAATGGTGGCCAGGTGCCAATTCGGGGTGATGGCTGGTGATGATCCGCGCTCGACGGAGGCAAGCTCCGCCGGGGCGTAAATCGGGTTGCGGGCGGAGCCCGCGCCAAGGCTAATTGAGTTGCGGGTGAAGACTGCGTCAAGAACGAGCTGCGCTTTCGCGGAGCGAAAGGCGACATCGGCAACCATGAGCGTTATACTCCGCAGATCTTTGAACATCACCGGGCTCCACGTTTCATCTGTTCGGCCAGAAACTCAAACGACTCCGCCGCATCATTCATTTCCAGCAGCCGAGCATCCTGCGCAAGTGCCTTCGACGCGGCAGCAGATTTGTTGTCAACTGCGGCCATGTTCACGCGAATCCGCGCCAAGGTCAGCGATCGCTCCTGGATGGCTTTTCGTTCCTCGGTTTTCCCCAAACCATGGAGTACTTTTGCCAAACCCATGTGACAGGTCGGATTCGCCGGATCAACTTTGAGTACCTGTCGGAAGTATGTCTCCGCAACTGTCCAATCCTGCGCATGGGCAGCAAACTCGGCTCGCATCTGTGTCAGCAGCCAGGGCTCATCGTCCCGATATGCCGGTGCCTCAGAAAGGATCGTATCGAACTGTTTCCAGTTCACCTCTTCATAAGAACATTCCAGCGAAGCCGCAATGACGTCAAGATCGCCGGGATACTGCTGTCGCAGAGACTTCAGCACTTGATTGGCGGCATCAATTTTTCCCTCACCGACGAGATATCGGGCCTGAGCAATCAGTAACAGACGACTGTTCGGAGCCTGTTCCAGAAATTCCCGCAAGCGACTGCTTCCCAGTGTCGATTGCCAGATCAGCAACGTCGGAAAGTAGTATTGCTTCGCGTCATACGCATCAAACTGCCGACTTTGAATCATCTGCTGCAGAACTGCTTTTCGGTCTTCGAATCGAAGTTCCACAGCCAGCAAAAACACCAGCCAGTCGCGTGCCAGTCTTACGTCTTCCTGTGGGTACGCTTTCTGAGCTTCCGCAAGCTGCAGAAACGTCCGAAAGCTGGCCTCCGCCTTGTCGGCATGATTGCTCCGCAGCAGAACCTCCGCTTCCTGAAGCCGGGCTTTCGCGCCGTACCGGATATGCTCCGAAGAAACTCGCCCGAAGCAGGCGACGGCCACGTCCGGCTCATCACTGCGGACCGCCGCCTCCGCCAGCGTCATCATCACATCCGCTTCGTTCGGTTCGCGATGAAACAACTCGACAAACTCACGTTTCGCCTCCTCGTATGCCTTCTGAGAGACGCCGGCGGGCAGCGTCAGTGGATCTTCCCGCCAACTCGACACGCCAATGGCAAGCACACTGACCATCAACACAAGTCCGCACGCGACCCATTTCCTCCGCCCGGCATGGCGCCTCGGCGTGAAATCTGGTTGCGTCGATTTGTTGTCAGCCACGCTCATGAGTTTGATTCGCCTGACCTGCGGTCAGCGGTCTGTTGTCCTGGAATCATTCAGAAAACTTACCACAGGGACATGGATTGAAAAAAGAA
>JAYSPO010000570.1:0-2048 GCA_043722015.1 Candidatus Kuenenia sp.
TGCTTGTGGTGCGAACAGGTATTAGACAGAATTCCAGAACTTTGCAGAATTGCTGAGGCTGGATTCAGCGCAGCTAATTCTGTATAAACGAGTTGCTTCGGCAAGTTCGGCTGGCGGGTTTTCTAGGAGATTCAGGAATCCTTTCTTGGAGGCTGTTTTGGGTTCAAGTCAGGAACTTGCAACAAGAATGGGGATGAAATCGATCCGGGCAATATTGATGGCATGCGGGCGACGATGATTTATACGCACGTGCTGCAACAGGGACCGTTGGGAGTGAAGAGTCCGCTGGATCGGTTGTGAGTCGCCGTGCCGGAACGGCGCTGCGATTGGTCCGGCCTACCCCAAAATCAAGCACGACCCTCTTAGGTCGTGGTAGAAATTGCAATTTCTGTCTCAAAATGCGTAACGGACTGTGAGGTTTTTACGCATTGAAACGTCGGATCTTGTAGTTTTGGCAGTCGGAATGAACCTGGCCATTTCCGCCTGTGTCACTATAACATCAATGAAAACAGTGACTTACGTGAAATTGTGGACTCATGCCAATAATTGGCGCGACAGTTGCGAATGAACAGATATCAGTTCGACAACAATCAGGTTTCTAACCTGTCTCAAAAAGGGAGCAAGTACCATGCGAATTCAAATGACCCCAAAGACTGTTCGGCGGCTCCTGTCCGCTGACGGGTATCTGGATCTGGGCATGCCAGAACGAGCCATCGAAGAGCTCGATAAGATCGCCGACGCCGGTCCGCTCGAAGGTCCCACAAAGCTCATGCATGGGATTGCTCTAAAACAAGTTGGAAATTTTGCCGACGCAATCACACATCTGGAAAAGGCTGCTCGCATCATGCCGACGCCGATTCGACGATTCGCCTGGCGGGAACTGGTGGATGCCTACCGGGCCGTGGGCAGCATGAAATTGGCTGAAATGGCTGAGAAACTCGGTGGTTCTGGAGAATTCCAGTTAAAAATCGCCCTGCCATTTGCAGACATGACACTTGATATCCCCTCACGCCCCAAAACTTCCTGATCTCACCATTTTGTGCGATCGCGGATTCGAGCACTCCTTCCTGGGCTCCGTCGATAGATTCGACGGAGCCTTTTTTTTGTTCCTTGAACCGTTAACGGTCTTTCCGTGATTCAAGGAAAGCCGATACTCTTCGCAATGTGTAACGATCTGCCAGCCATTCGGTGCTGCGCGCCAGACAGGATGTTATTGGCGTTAAAGATTGTTGCCAGGGAATGGAGTCCAACGGATCATGGCACGATATTGGATTGTCGTTATCTCAATATGTTCGATCGCGCTGTTCACCGGCGTCGCAGGTTGTCGAAACCGCCAAAAGGCGCATGTGCTGAGTCAGGACGACAAAGACATGGTCGGCAGTCATACAGCCGGTGCCGAAACATGGAAGCCGCTGATCGACGAATCTGTATGTCGTCTATTGGCCAAGTCATCCAGCACCGTACATCAGGCGTCTCATACGACTGTCAGCGACGAAGGCGGTGCGGCGCGCACAGTCTGCTTTGTGGGTGTCGAAAACCGCAGCAGCGAAGAGATTGGTGACTTCAAGGAACAGATTTACGAACACATTGATTCGCTGATTTCGCAGGATCCACAGTTCAAGATGATCAGTCGCCGGTACGTCGAAGCCGCGATGTCGGAATGCCGCTGCCGTCCAGAGACCCTGGTCCTTCCGGCAAAACAACGTGAGTTGCAGCTTGCATTGGAACGCTCAGATCAACCATTTGACTATCTGCTGTTTGCCAGTATCACGTCCGGCACAACAAACAGCAACGGCGACTATCAGCGAGACTACCTGCTCACGCTGGAGTTGCTTGATATCCACACGGGTGACTCACAAAAAGACTCCGCGATGCTTCGCAAGGGCTATCACAAGGGAGTCTTTGGCAAGCTGAAGCACTACGACGATTAAGATGCCTTTCTACTTTGTCGCGCATGCATTGATGAGTTGTGTGTCACTGGCTCTGCCAGTGCCCATTTGCAGGAAGCACTGGCAGAGCCAGTGGCACACATCAATACACGATTGACA
>JAYSPO010000571.1:0-2208 GCA_043722015.1 Candidatus Kuenenia sp.
TCCATCTGCATCCCAGTGAAGCAGCCTGGCATACGAATATTCTGTACTGAGATCGTTCGGGAATCCCTGCATCCAGGCACGCCCTCTCGCAATTCCATCAGCGAAGACAGCGCGAGCTTCGTCATGCCGTGCTGTCAGATCAAGACTGCGACCGTGCCAGGCAATGGCAAGCATTGCGAAAATATGATCAGTGGGGATCGAGTCTTTTCCTGCGCTCAGTTCGACAAGAACCGCTGCGCCTCGTTCTGCCAGAATCTCAGCAGACTCATACTCCATCAGATCGATCAGCAGGCCCGCTTGGGTCAAATCGATTGAAGCTGAAGTTCTCCTGAAGGCAATACGCGTCGGATCTGCAGCCTGAAGCTCACCGAGTATTCCCAGTGCCTCCGCAAAAGCGTCGCGAGCTTCGTGGAGCTTCCCGATCGCCCTCAAAGTACTGCCGAGGTCCCTGAGCGATTCGGCGAGATAGTTCTGGGTGAGAGCCTGATCCTGCGCCGTATTCAACAGATCTTTCTGCAATTCGATGGACATCCGCATACGGTCCGCAGCGGCTGGTCTCTGTGCAATCCTTGACAGTTGATTTGCCGACAGCCGAGCTGCTTGCGCGAGTGATGTCCCCAGCGCATGATTGGTCTTGTCCTGTTCATACAGGAGCTTAAACGTCTCAAAAGATCGCTCCATAACGTTGCTTCGAAATTCATCGGCGCCAGGTGTGTTTTTCAGCCCCGACTCCGCAGCGGTCAGCACGCCAAGCGACAAATCCGCCAGCGTTGCTTTGTTTTCCTGAAGGCTGTCGCGCTGCGATTGAATCACGGAGCGGCTTTGTTCGATCTCGTCATTTTTCTGCCTTAGTTTTGAGTTCTGTTTTGAGACCAGGCCATTGACAATCAAAAGCGCCGATGTCGAAACCGTCAGCATACCGACTGCGGTCCCGACGACCGCCCGATGCCGTTTGCTCCAGCGGGTCAGACCCTGTGTCCACGGCTCAGGGTAGGCCGAAACCGGCTCGTCAGCCAGCCACAGTTCAAGTTCTTCTGCCAGAGCCGCCGCAGACGAGTATCGATCTTCAGCCCGGAGTGACATCGCTTTCAGGCACACGGCTTCGAGAGCCCTTGGTACCGTGCCATCAATTTGTGAAGGTTTCGGAAATCTGCCTGAACGGACATCAGCCAGCATGTTTTCTGGTGCAGCTTTCGCAATCGGTGAATGACCAGTGAGGCAGGAATACAGCGTTGCTCCGAGGCAGTAAACGTCTGACTGCGGCCCAAGTGCGTCAAGCCGACCTTCAGCCTGTTCCGGACTCATAAAGGCCAATGTCCCGACAACCGTTCCCATGCGTGTCTCTGTTGAGCCTTCACCCGACAACGGAATAAGCGTAACTTCATCGTTCACCTCGTGAGCCCCCTTCTTCCCCACTGTCTTTGCAAGGCCCCAGTCAACAACCAACGTCTCTCCATACTTTCCCAGCATGATGTTGCCTGGCTTGAGGTCGCGATGCAGCACTCCACGGCTATGGGCATATTCGATTGCGTTGCAAACATCCACGAGGCGTCTGATGAGTTTTCGGAGCGCACTTAGCCGTTCCCCAGCGGACATCAGACTTTGTCGATTATGCAGTCTGTCGATCGCCTCTTTGAGGCTGTCTCCCTGAATGAACCGCATGACATAAAATGGAGCACCCGATTCTGTTCGTCCGAGGCTGTACACCGGCACAATTCCAGGATGTTCCAGGCGACCCGTGACTTCGGCTTCCATCATAAATCGTTCGCGACTGATGTGATCGCCGGAAAAGCGATCCTGAATTTCCTTCAACGCAACTTCCCGATGAAGTTCGGTGTCCTCAGCGACGGAAACCTGCCCAAGGCCTCCCATGGCATGCGGTCGCAGGATTTTGAACCTTCGATTGCCGCTGTCTTCCGCTGAGTTCAAGATACGCGTTGTGCCATCGGCATCTGCATCTCCTGACCCAATCTGAGTCGCATCATTCGCTCGCCGGTCGGCAATTCGGCTGAGGGATTGGTCAACTTCAGAGTCTTTCAGGTCATGCAGCCGCTTACGCACTGACGAAACTGAACTTAGAGCAGCAATACTTTTTCCTGCATCGTTGTCATGAAGCTGAATATGCTTTTCCGCCATCGCCTTCAGGAATTCTCGGGTCTCCTGGTTGATAGCCTGCTGCTGATGCAACAGATCTTCCAGGTTCGTGGG
>JAYSPO010000572.1:0-2111 GCA_043722015.1 Candidatus Kuenenia sp.
GCATTTTTTTGCCCCGAACGTTTTCGCTTCTAAAACGTCGCATTGACGGTGGCGGACGCGCGAATTCCGCAGCTTAGCTTTGCAGCGGGCCGTTGCTTATTTTTTGGGGGACACAGCTGGTACGTCGGGCGAATCGATCGATTCATAAAGTCGGGCGAGTGGGACGAGGAATGCTTCCAACTGAAGCAGGTATTCGGCTTCGGAGAGTTTGTCCCTGCGTCGTCGTAACTCTTCCAGTTGCTGTTCCAGATCGTCGCGGGTTTGGCGTTGTTCGGGAGTCAATCGGCGTTCCTCATCGCTGCGAACCAGATGCCAGCGTGATGCCTGCGTTCCATCGAGCTGATCGGCGTTTTCAATATTCGTTTTTAAGCGATCCACTTCGTAGACTTCGGCTCGTGTGCCTTTGCTGTCGCCATTGTCATCCAGCAACGCATGTTCAGTCGCCAGTCGCCCTTCGGTGGTGTAGAACTCCGCGGTGCGGCGTGATGCGAACAGCCATGCTTCCAACAGCGAGGTCTGGCCATCTCGATTAATGTCGGCATCCAATCCGCCGATCGCCTGAGACAATGCATCGCCGAAACGGGAATATTGAATCTGATTGCCGTCCTTTGTCGCGCTGATCACAATTCGGTCAGGCGCAGACAAGGCGTTGATGAATGGTGACGAACACGATGCACAGGCAATGAACGCAATCGGGCGCTTCGCAGGCCGCAGCATTTCCGCCATTTGCGGTGATGACACATCAGGCCCGTTCAGGTTGAGACTGGCAGTCCGCCCGTCGAACGTGCCGTGCCCGATGAACACGATCCAGAGCGGTTCTGTTGTTTCGACTGCAATTGATGCAGCAAGCGCGGACGTGAGTACTTCCAGGTCAGCCGCGGAATGATCAACAGCACCGATCACCGTACAGTCGGCAGCGGCTCGTTCTGCGGCGACTTTCCATCGAGCGGCCCATGACTCAAATGTCGCGCGGTATTCGTCTGTGCCGGGAGCCCCGATGACGACGATTAATTGCTGGCGTGCTGTGGGCGGTGACGTTGCGAGTACCTGAGCGACACCGATCTGAAAGGAACACAGCAGGCAGAGGATGTACCGGAGGGCTGACGCCCGCCGCTCGCCAACAGAAACTGACATGCGGATCATGGCGATCCCCTTCGGCGGCGGAGGGTCCAATCCGTGGCAAGACAGGCGATGGCGGCCAGGAAGATCCACCACGAATGCCAGATCGGCCATGACCAGATCTCAATCAGCGGCGCGTTGCTTTGCGGCAGACCGCTGACGAAGCTCGCCAGATTGCTCAACGCCACCGTGCGCCCACCAGTAGTTTTTGCCAACTTCTCCAAAAACGTGCGGTCAACCTGGACCGACTTCATTTCTTTTTGATCTGGCTGACTGGCCCAGCCTGTTGTCGCCGTCAACGGCACTGCAGCAGCGTCGTCCGAAACGATCGCGGTGACTGAAACCCGCCATGCGCCCGGCTGGCTGGCGGCGATGGAGGTTTCGAACTGACCTGCTACCGCGTCCGATGGTTCTCCGGTGAGTTCAAACGTCTGTCCATCTGGTCCGACTACTGAAAACTTTACATCGGCATTTTCGCGCGATTCAAAGTCGGTGCCTCGCACAAACGCGGTCAGCTTTACTGATCCGGTTCCGAGCGTTGAATCTTCCTCGACGACAACATCCATGCGTTTCGGCACATCGGCCACCAGCCAGCGGATCATTTGCCGACTGGCACGTGCGTGGTCTGCCAGATCTTCCGTTGGGGTCCCTGGAGGAATTGACGACCCATTATCAGGATCGACACCTGCAACGGGCAGATCCAGACGGTGCAGTTTTTGCAGTCCTTCGCTCAGCCGCCAACGCCAGAAGTCACCAACACACAGTGCTGCCGTTCGTCCTTTACCGAATCGCTGCACAACCAGCGCTGGCCAGCGATTTTCTTCCGCATCCTGGACCTCAGCCATGATCACAGCTCCCGGACGAACAAACGCGGCGGCGTTCAATGTCAGAAACTCAGGCATCGATTTCAGTCGCTCTTCTTCAGCTCCCTCATCGGATCGCAGCCGCACCCACGGCTGGAGCCAGCCATCGCGAGTCAGACTCAGCCGCAC
>JAYSPO010000573.1:0-2940 GCA_043722015.1 Candidatus Kuenenia sp.
TATTCTTCAATGTCGGCATTTTCGTTTAACGGCGAGCCGCAGGCGTAGGCGAAACCTGGCACTGACGCCTGCGGCTTGCCGTTAAACGATTAAAGCGACAGTCCCCGAGGCGGATGGGGTCTCGAAGTTGTGGGTAACGACACGGCTAAACTCCAGCGGCGACAGAAAAGCCAGAAACATTCTTATTTCGGCGATCCCGTTTGGCAAGAACACTTCACCCCAGTCGACCGAATTGCTGATCCAGAGTACCGCGGCTTAATGTCAGGGCCGTGGGGCGGCCGTGGGGGCAGTGATGGGAGTCATCGACGAGGTGCCGTTGTCGCAGAAGTTCCTGCATTTCTTCCAGCGTGAGTCGCTGGCCGGATTTGATGGCGGCTCGGCAGGACATCGTGTGCAGCATGTGATCGAGCAGATCGCGGCGGTTCATCTTGCCGTCATTCTGAATCAGTTGCTCCGCAAAGTCCTTCACGATGCGAATCAAATTGCCCCGAGGAATCAGCGTGGGATGCGACATCAGCAGAATCGTCGTGCCACCGAACTCCTGAAGCTCAAAGCCGATCTCCTTCAGTAGGTCCAGTGATTCCAGCAATGCGACACATTCTGTGGCAGAGCATTCGATTGTTTCCGGAATCAACAGGCGTTGCCGTTCAACTCCGCCCGCCAGGATTCGCTTGCGAAGGTGTTCATAGAGAATTCTTTCGTGCAAGGCGTGTTGGTCGATGACTTCCAGACCCGCTTCACTGGCCACGACAAGGTAGCAGTCGTGAATCTGAAACGCACGAAATTCGTCGGTGCCAGGCCGCGTGGCTACGTTGAGGACCTGGTCGAGATCGGCGGGCGATGGAGTCGGATCCGTCGGCGGAGTCACGGAGTCCGGCTCTGCATCCACGTCATTGACTGGCGTATTTGTTGATCCGGCAGGCGACGCGCAACTGTCACGGAGGGCTGACGCCCTGCCGCTCGCCGGATCGCCCAGGTCCACGACCGCGGGACCGGGAAAGTCGGGAGCAGAATCCAGCGCGCCGCGTCGCTGATGCGGTTCGACAGCCAGCGCGGCAATCACGTCAGGATTCGTGAAGACAGCACGATCGTTGGATGACGACCGAGCAAACTCACCGATCCGAGGCGGAGAACTGACGGTCGCGTGCGAGGCCCACAGATCGAGTTCTTTCTGGGGCTGCACAGCAGTCGCCGGACGATCAAATCGCAACTCATTCGGACGACCCGCACCCGGACGACCCGCACCAGACACTTCGATGTTTGAGCGAAACTCGAGCGTCAGAAATTTGTCGCGCAGGGTTTTCAGCAACTGACGATACAGAAGCTGGCTGTCCTGAAAACGGACTTCGCTCTTGGTTGGATGCACGTTGACATCGACCAGTGCTGGCGGAAGTTCAAGAAACAGAAAACTGACGGGATGTCGGCCGATCATCAGCAGCCCGCGATAGGCTTCCGCCAAAGCATGCTGCAGGCTGCGATCCTGAATCCAGCGGCCGTTCAGAAACAGAAACTGGTCCTTCCGGGTGGATCGACTCAGCGAAGGCGAACCGACGTAACCCCACACGCGAATCTTACCTCCGGCGGGCAGGTCCGCTTCCGATGAAACAGCAATCAGATGATCGGCCACATCGCTGCCGAAGAAGCGGCGAATACGTTCCAGCGGTTCGGCAGCGGCGGGCAATTCGTACACAAGTTTTTCATTGTGCCGCAGCACAAGGTGCAGACGCGGATTGGCGAGAGCAATGCGTGAAAAGTGCTCGGCGATATGCCCGAATTCTGTCGTTGCCTTCTTGAGGAATCGGCGTCGTGCAGGCGTGTTGAAAAAGAGATTGTGAACTTCCATCACAGTGCCGCCAGGACATCCGCAGTCTCGGTTGATCAAGATTTGTCCGCCATGGCTGTCCAGTTCGCGACCGACGGGACATTCTTCGGGACGCGTGCGAATGCGGAATTTTGCGACCGACGCGATGGACGCCAAAGCTTCGCCGCGAAAACCCAGCGTGCTCACATGGTCCAGATCAGCATCCGAACGAATCTTGCTGGTCGCATGACTGGTCACTGCCAGAAGGATGTCGTCCGGATGAATGCCTTCACCATTGTCAGAAATGCGAATCAGATCCATCCCGCCGTTGACGATATCGACTTCGATGCGAGTTGAGAGCGCATCAACGCTGTTTTCCAGCAACTCCTTCACCACGCTGGCCGGACGTTCAATCACCTCCCCGGCTGCAATGCGGTTGACAACGTGAGCATCCAATTGCTGAATTCGAGTCATAACAGGGCGTAATCAATTCACAGGTCGAAGAAACTGTCCTTGCGTGGGATTAAAGTGTAACGAAAGGCGATCCGGATTTCGCCTGCGAGGCTCGACAGGCAAGTTAGGGGGCGCCAGGAAGGCAGACATTTCGGCGATGAAACTCATTTGATCCAGGATTTTCAAAGAATAGTCCCAGTCGCTGAGTTTTTTGACGATACACCCTCACACCCTCGCAATTCCGACCTTCGTGTCGCAACAGGCTTGGAGGCAGCCTGGAAATCCTTCGGATGAAAGCGACTGCAGTGGACTCGTGCCGCGATTACATTTTGGATGGCCCGGCGGCTCTCTACGCAGTCATGTGCGAGAGATTGGCGGGCGGTATGCGTCAGCTTGCCAGTACAAAACTGAGGTACCGGAGGCCTTACGCGCTTACGCGGCTGCGCTCGCCGTACCTGTTTTTTGTCGCGCTGATTAGAACAGCCGAATGATACATTCACAGAGCGGCGACGCAGAACGCTGGCATTGGATGTTGACTGACGTCAGGCCGAGGAATTTGCACGGCGTCGAGAACGGCGGGCGGAGCCGACGGACTGCAGGGATCTTGGTAAACCAGCTTCCGTGCGGAAACGCTTGCGGAAATTCTGCACCAGATCCAGCCAGGATTCTGCGCTGCAGTCCAGACG
>JAYSPO010000574.1:0-3376 GCA_043722015.1 Candidatus Kuenenia sp.
GAGCATCTTGAATTTCTATGATAAAAAGCGAATCACAATCACGAGCTCGAAAACGTTTTTCAAAAATGTTTTGAAAAATGACATTTCGCGGTGCGCAAAGAAGGCGCAGAAATCTTTCTAAAAAGGGTGCTTGACAATGCTAGAAGAGCGGGTTCCAGTCGTTGGTCGAGCACGACTTCCAGATTCTGCACGGCCGCCGCCTGGTGTTGCTGCAGGACAGGGAAGAGCGATTTATCCGACACCGCATCGGCCGCCAACACCAGCTCTGTCAGCGTGTCGGGGTCTTTGGCCGCATAGTCAGCGAGGATTGAAGTGGCCAGAGTTTTAGCGAGCTCGCCCCGGGCCGGATTTGAAGATATCGCTCAGAGCTGGCACGAGTTGCGGAGCCACAGGGCGCAACAGTTCCTTGAATTTGCCGATGTACTCCGGGCTGACCGAGACCAGTTGTTCGGCGATGAATGTGGTGAAACTGGGGTCGTTCCAGCCTGCACGGACGCTTTGCCCTGGAGGCTCCTCACGCGGAGCGTGAGGGCTACTTTGCTCACGCGGAGCGTGGGAGGAACCAGGATCGAACGCCGCGAGGGCACAGGCGGCGTGGAAGCGTTGGGACGCGGGTTGCTGGTCGTCTGTGGCCAGTGTCCAGTACGCCGGGATCAGTGCTGCTTTGTGTGGTTCGAGTAACTGACGCACCGGTGCAAACTGCACAGGAGTGACGGTCAGCAGCCGCTCTTGAAGAAATTCCAGCACGGCTGGATCAACTGTTTGACCTTCCGCCACCAAGGCCAGGCCAGCATGCAGTTTGGCGTTGGAGTCTGCTGGCGAATCTTTGAAGGCTTGCTGCAGGTCCGGGTCGGCCCAGGTGCGGAACTCTTTCAGGCTGGCGAGGCTGGTTCTGACCTGAGCGGTGTCGGCGGCCAGCAGTCCTTCGACCATGCGGGTTGCTTCGGCTTGATTCTGTTCTTCCTGCTTTTGTGCGACCAGTTTCTCCTGCCGGTCGTTCACCACCTTGTTGATGCTGAGGCCCGTGAAAATCAGAGCAAGGAGCAGTGCCGTGGCCAACCCCGTGCCCAGACCGTGGACCCGCGCCGCCCGGCTCATCATCGCCCGCTGCGGTGCCGTCCAGTGTTTCGACTCCGTCAATGTCCGAATGCTGAGCCATTCCGGTAGCGATGGCAGATAGCGGTTTTCAGGTTTTGCGTTCCACAGGGCTGAGCGTTCGGCGAGTTTTAACTCGGCTCGACCGCGACGCGTTTCTTTCTGCTTGCGGGTGAGCCATTCGCGGAGGGAAGGGACGAGGTAGTCGTGGGTGAGTTGATAGTAGCGGGGAGCGGGGGGCGAGGAGCTGAGAGAAGTTGCAGAGGAACACGGAGGGCTGACGCCCAGCCGCTCGCCTTCCGGATCGGTGGGGGTGATGAGGCGGAGTTCACCGTCCAGGATTCGCAGCAGGTCGGTAAAGTCGGATGGACGGTCCTGATAGCCGGAGGCCTCCTGCAACTCGGTGACGGAGCGCATGTGGCCTTTGATATCGGTGCCCAGTTCCGGCAGCAGAGACCTCAGGACACCACGCGCGGCAACGGCATGTCGACGGTGATTGGGATTGGCCTGTTGATTTAGTGATTCTTGTAGGGTGTGTGCAGCGATAGCGAAACACACCAGCTTCTCATGCTTTCCCCAAGTGGTGCGTTGCGCTCCGCTTCACGCACCCTACGATTAAATTAACAGACCACTAGCGCCCGGCGGCTGATAATCCGACTACATCAACAGCCCGCAAGCTACGACCGGTATGAGTGAATATTGAATTCTGCAAACGCACCATCACGCTGTGTCCCTGATGAGTCACCGGTGAAGCCGCTGGTTCCATGATTTTACGGACGGTCAGACGAAAAAAGCAGACAATCACGGGACCTCGTCTCAACTGCTTGAGGGTTTCAGATAGAACATCAGGATCGCGATATCTGCTGGTGTAATACCACTCACGCGGCTCGCCTGGCCGACGGTGCCGGGTCGCAGGCGGTTGAGTTTTTCTTTGGCCTCATGCCGCAGTTGTGGCACGGCCAGATAGTCGAAGATGTCCGGGATTCGCACGGAATCGACTTTTTGCAGTCGAGCGATATCGGTCTCCTGACGCCGGACGTAGCCGGCATACTGTGCTTCGATCATCATTTGTCGCCGAGTGTTCGCCGTCAGGTTCATCTCAGCCAGTTGCGGAAACTGCTGATAGACTTCGTCCCATGTGATCGTGTTGCGGCGCAGCCATTCTTCCAGTGTGGCACCCAGCGACCGCAGCTTGCTCATCACCGCAAATCCTTGCTGCAGATTTTCTTCGTAACGCCGAAAACGTTCAGTCCGTGCGGAGCACACGCTGCCGATCTGAATTCCCAGCGGTGTCAAGCGGCGATCAGCATTGTCCTGTCGCAACAACAGGCGGTACTCGGCACGCGACGTGAACATCCGATAGGGTTCATCGACGCCTTTGGTCACGAGATCATCAATCAGCACACCGAGATACGCCTGGCTGCGGTCCAGGACGAACGGCCCCTTGCCCTGAATTTTCAGCGCCGCGTTCAGACCAGCCATCAGACCCTGTCCGGCAGCTTCCTCATAGCCCGTGGTGCCATTGATCTGACCGGCGAAGTACAGTCCCTCGACCAGTCGCGTTTCCATCGTCGGATACAGTTGCGTTGGCGGTGCAAAATCGTATTCGACAGCGTAACCGTAGCGCATGATCTGCGCTTTTTCGCAGCCCGGAATCCGTCGCACGATCTCATCCTGCACATCGCGCGGCAGACTGGTTGAAATGCCGTTGCAGTAGACTTCCTGCGTGTTGCGGCCTTCCGGTTCCAGAAAAATCTGATGCGATGTCTTGTCAGCAAACCGCACGACTTTATCTTCGATCGATGGACAGTAACGCGGTCCCGTGGACTGAATCTGCCCCGAATACATCGGTGCGCGATGCAAGTTGGCTCGGATGATTTCGTGAATTTCGTGAGTCGTACTTGTCAGATAACAATGCATCTGCGACTGCTCGATCCGATCATTCATGAACGAAAATGGCTCGGGGTTTTCATCGCCGGGTTGAGGTTCGCAGCGAGAAAAATCGATCGTGCGACCATTCAGTCGTGCGGGCGTTCCGGTCTTGAAACGACGCAGTTCAAAGCCCAGCGACGTCAATGCCCCTGAGACTCCATGCGATGCCTTGTCACCGGCTCGTCCGCCTTCTGCCTGCGATTCACCCGTATGCATAATGGCTTTGAGAAACGTGCCGGTCGTCAGAATCACGGCGCGGGCTCGGTAGAACGCATCGCCAGTGACGCGGATGCCCGTGATCCTGCCGCCGTCTGTTTCGATCGATTCGACAGTCTCCTGACAAAGCGTC
>JAYSPO010000575.1:0-2205 GCA_043722015.1 Candidatus Kuenenia sp.
CCGTAATGACTCGCCCGTCCTTATCGACAATTTCCACATGTCGCGTCGGATGTGGCGCACGTCGCAGCACCAGCGGCTCGGTCACAACGGCACTGCTCATATTTCCCCCCGACGCGGGAAACGTCGAGTCCTGCGAAACATGAATATCCGGACGAATGGATGCCTGATGATCGTCTTTGTAAACCGCAAGATTCTCTTCGATGTTCGCCTGCAGGTCGCTCGGCAATTGCGAGTTGAGTTGGTTTCGCGCATAGACGATCAAACTCGCGTGAACCTCCGGCCACAGAGATTCGAGATATGGGTCCATTCCTGGAAAGGGACTTTTGAGCATTCAATGACTCCAACAAACTCCAGCGCCGCGACAGCCACATGATAGCGGCACGACCCTGGGTTTTGGAAGTCTCCAGTCGCAGGACCCTGAACGAGCGGAATCGCAATTTATGGCAAGAACATTACTGGGCAGGAAAATTCAAAAACGCCAATGCGACTCATCTTCTTGCCTCGTAATTTTCCTGCCTGAACACTACCAGACTTTTACTTGTACTCCAGCCCTAAGCCTTACGAACTGCGACTGTAGGCGCGCCAGACAAACGACCAGATGATTGCCATGAGGGCGATGGCGGTCGAGAGGACCGAAATCCATGTCTGGCGTTTGGCGCGGGCAGCGACGTTTTCGATGGGCGACAGAGCCGCCTGGCGACGTTCCTGAACGATAACCATCCAGCCAACGTTGCTGACGGGAGCCATCGCCGCGAGCCATTCGCCCTGATACACGGCAGAGCCGGAATCAGTCAGTCGCCCGATTGGGTCTTTGTATATTTTCAAACGAACTTCTGCAGAACCCGCCTGTGCCTGAGAGGCCTGAATTTCTGTTGCCGTGGATTCGTCAAGGTGGAGTTTGTCAAAAAGCTCCACATCCTTGTTGCTCGTCTCTGCAGCCTTGACAAACTCTTCTGTCAGGTATGGATGATCGAGTAGTCGGTAGTGCGAATTGTGGCGGGCTTCAACCAACGCGATGACTCGATGAACACTGTCTGCATCCTGTTCCTGGATCAGGCGTCCCATTCGTTCCTGAAGATGCCCAAGATGCACCGAACGCGCCAGGACAGCGATGACTTCGTGTTTCTTATTTCTGACGGGTACACTTAACGCCACAGTCTGTACCCCACTCGTGGTGCTCTTGTACGCAATGCTGACATTGGGCTCGTCCAAAGGACTGATGTCTTCAGGAATCTGGTCGGGAGCATAATCTTCCCCACGTCCGTGAAAATAATCCCGATAAGAAAAATTCTGGCCCAACGTCAAATCACTGAATTCCCGGCGCCAGATCTGAGTTCCAAATCGGTCCGTCAGGAACCAACTCGTATCAAGTCCCCGTTCGTGCGCTCCGTTAGACGCCCTGGAACGCTCCCAGGCCGCATCCAGGAGTTGCAGCCAGCGTGGCGAAACAGACTTCTCGTCATGTGCATGCTGATAAACTTCGTACACCAGTTCATCAGAGTTGCGCTCCAGAGCTGCTTCCAACGAGTCCGCGAGTTCATGATCCAGCAGAATTGTTTCGAGTTCCTCCAGGCGATCATGCAGTTCATGGTCGAGCGCGGCGGCCTGTAGTCGTGCCGACAGGGCATCGCTTTCCAACGCCCGGTCAGTGATCTGGTCCAGTGCGCTCTGCAGATTGTCATCCATTGCCTTCGTGAAGATCGGAATCATGGCCCCCATGAGCAGAATCGGAGCGAGCACGCCGAGAATCAGCAGCGGCCGCAGCGATTTGATCCGATCGCGGCGATCGAGTGCGTCACGAATTCCCTGAGCGTTTGGGAATCGCTTTGACGGAACAGCGTTCAGGCATCGATCGATAATATCGGCCAGTCGGCCGTCCACGCCTTTGAGTTTGCGGTGGCCGGTTGGCACTCCGCTGCTGATGATGATTTTCTGATAAACTTTCAGACGTTCATCCAGCGTTTCGGCGGATTGAAGTTGCCGCTGCGTGGCTTCGGTGCGGTGGGGCGGACTTCCTGTCAACAAGTGATAAAACAGTGCGCCGACGGCGTACACATCCCATTTCGCATCCGGCAAGGCATCCAGATCAGCCTGTTCGGGGGCCATGTAATACAGTGTGCCGAGCGCTGGACTGTGTTCGTGCGACATGCGCGCCTGGCCAAAATCGCAAAGCCGGGCGTGCATCTGGCCATCGAGCAGGACGTT
>JAYSPO010000576.1:0-6630 GCA_043722015.1 Candidatus Kuenenia sp.
CGTAATGATAGGTGGCCGAAGTAACGATACGCTCATCGGCAATGGCGGTGCGGACGTGCTCACCGGTGGTCAAGGGAGCGACGTGCTGGCCGTCAGTGACCTGACGTTCCAACGGATTGTCGGTGGCACCGGCAGCGATACGCTCCGACTGGACGGCAGCGGCCTGTCGCTGAATCTGACCGCGCTGGCCGACAACCGACTGCTGGGGATCGAACAGATTGACATCACCGGCAGAGCGACAACACGCTGACACTCAACCAGCGCGAGGTGCTGAATCTGTCCGACGAATCCAACATACTTATCGTACGGCGCAACGCGGGCGACGTCGTGAACATGGGCAGTGGCTGGACGCAAGGGGCCAACGAAACCATCGGCCTTGACACGTTCAATGTCTTCACCCAGGGAGTCGCAACGCTTAAAGTCCAATCAATCAACAACGTGGGCCCGAGCGTGGCCTTTAACCTAACCACTTCCAGCGGTAACGAGACCAGTTCTCCCGTCAGCCTTGCCGTGTCACTCTCCACAGTTTATGGCCAGACGGTGACCGTCGCCTACGCGGTGACCGGTGGATCGGCTACTGGGAGTAGCGTGGATTACACGCTGGCCAACGGCACTCTCACTTTCGCGCCGGGAGAAACTCAGAAGCTTATCCCGCTCACTATCGTGAACGATTCGTTGAACGAGGCGAATGAGTCGATTCAGATAACCTTGTCTAGTCCGACCAACGCCGCATTGGGTGGCAATACCGTTCACACTTATACGATCATCGACAACGATGTTGTTCCAACGGTAGGCTTCACGACATCTAATTCCAGTGGCAGCGAAGCCACATCGCCCGTCAGCCTCGCCGTCTTCCTTTCTAACGCGTCCGGCCAAACGGTGGCTGTTGCTTATGCAGTGACTGGAACAGCGACAAGCGGTGTCGACTACATTCTGTCCATGGGCACTCTCTCGTTCGCACCCGGGGAAACGACGAAAAATATCTCGCTCACCATCATAGACGATGATATCAGCGAGGCCAGTGAAACTATCCAGTTGACGTTGTCGAACCCGACAAACAGCGTCATGGGCACCACGACGCACACCTACACCATTTCGGACAATGATATGAAGGCATCATTGTTAACAGTGTCCGCGCAAGTCGTCAACGGCGTGCTTCAAGTCGAGGGCACGACAGCGACTGACGTGATCAATCTCCGTCAGACCAGCTCGCACATCGAGGTGTACGATCACAGCCAGCTAGTTGCCTCGTTTACATTCTCGAGTATTTCTTCAATCGAGATCCACGGCCGAGACGGCGATGATCAGATCAATCTCGCATTCGACGCTGACCACATCAGCTCACTACCGGCAAGACTTTATGGACACGCGGGCAACGACTCATTGATAGGAGGTAACGGCAACGATTTGCTTGACGGGGGGGCCGGATTTAACCAACTGAATGGCGGCCAAGGCATAAATCAGCTGATCGATAACGAAAAGGCAGTTCTCCGCCCGACACTGCTTGTCGTCGTTCACGGATTTGAACTTTACCGGGGTGAGGCGCTGGGGGTTAAAAAAGAAACTGGAGATGGAACATGGTCGCAGGATTATGCCAAGAAAGTGGCTGTCGCATTAGAAGAGGCAGGTTCCCCCACAACAACTTATCTCATCGACTGGAACTCGACATCGGGAGCAAATGTCGACGCGTCGCAGGCAGTCGCTGATGAAATTACCCGATTTGTGAATAGCCAAGATCAGATCTGGGATGTGTTCTTTTTTGGGCATAGCCGAGGTGCTGTATTCCTTAGGGAAGTCGGCCATAAACTTGGGCATGGCCCGGCTTTCGGCTCGCTACACCAGATCCTGCTGGATCCCACAGGGGCGGATATTTTACACGATTTGCCGGGCAGCGCGTCAGATCGCGTGCAGGCGAAGGTGTACGACGATGAGCGTGCGCTCCTTCCCGGGGTCACAGATGGGATCACGGTGATTCAAGATGCGGATTATGTTCCGGTATATGCGCAGATGCGCGATTACCCGACTGTTGCACTGAACGACTACAAATTGGGGGGCACGGCGGTAGGTGGTGCCGCCACACTCGCTGAATGGCTGTTTAAGTCGGTAAATGTACTGGGTACGGTCAGCACTGTGATCACATACGCAAAGGCTGTCGCGGATGGCATTGCATATCACGTCGAGATAACCCCCTGGTACTTGAATATGCAATTTGTGGATTCATCCGGAGTGGAACGTTCGTATTTCCGCGAAGATGTCGCACAGTTCATCGCTGGCAAGTCATCCGCAAACAGCTTCGCGACGCAGACGATTGATATTGGCGAGTGGCAGAAAGGCTTGCACTATGTCATCTTTAACGCTGGTGATACTGAGTTCAGCACGAACTGGCGCGATGTTCTGTCCGCAGTATCCAACCATCTCCGTTATGCTGGAAGCGTATATGTTACCGCTGGTCAGGGTTATATAGATGGATTTATTAGTTTGATGCATCTTGTCGCCGACTCGCGCGACAAAGATCCATTCATTGATTTGGAGGAGGAAGCAAGAGTAACACATAAGATAAGGGTTCTGCTCATCGAGCTCCAAAAGATTTCGGACAATGTATTTACGGTAGCACGCCATTTTGGTGACATTACAACTGTAGCACTAAATGCTTTCACCGTCGAAGTAACGGATTTTTTGCTATCGCAGTTAATTGGTTTAAGTGAGAACGACAGTGTCTCGCGGGAAGACGTGTTTATCACGCTCCGGGATGCCATGATAGGCATCTTTGAGGAGAGTGTCCGGCGTATAATGGAACCCTTTGCGCCCCTCTTCCCCGGTATGATCGATGTCACCCTAAATGAAGATGGCGTGACCTTCGATGCGTCGTTCCATACCCCTCATCTCCCGGGCAATTTTGACGTACATGGAGTATTCAACGATGACGGTAGCATCACCGTCCAAGGAAACGCAGAACTTCCGGTGTTCGGTAACGCGGAGCTCACGGGTAGCATCCAGGTCGATGGCAGCTATTCGCTCGCCGCCACGCTCGGCTCTGATTGGACGGTCGGGAGACTGAGCAGTAGCGCATTCCCGACCTTGACGGCCACCCTCAGCAACACCGGCCTACACGTCGCCGGCAGCGTGAACCTTCCGGCAGGTTTGGCGAGCGGAACGTTCTCAGGCAGTATCGAGGTCAACGGTAGCTACTCGCTGATCGGCCAACTCAACACGTCGAAGTTTGGCATCTCTCTGGGCACGCTCACCATCAGTAACAATGGGGCCACAGTCGGCGCCACGTTGCCCATCCTGGGCCTCGGTGCAACGCTGTCAGTCAGCAGCACCGAACTGTCGGGCAGCGTGTCGACGACCAAGTTCAAAGGAATTTCATTCGGAACACTGACGATCAACAGCAATGGAGCCAAGGTGACATCTACGTTGCCGATCGTGGGTTTGACGACCACGTTGTCAGTCAGCAGCACCGAACTGGCGGGTAGCGTGTCGACGACCAAGTTCAAAGGAATTTCGTTCGGAACACTGACGATCAACAGCAGTGGAGCCAAGGTGACATCCACGTTGCCGATCGTCGGTTTGACGACCACGTTGTCAGTTAGCAGCACGAGCTTTTCTGGCAACGTGAGTTCGTCGAAGTTTGGCGTTTCCTTCGGCACGCTCACAATAAGCAGTAGCGGGGCAAGCGTCGCTGCGAGCATGCCGGGGATAGGCGATTTTAAGTTGTCGATCAGCAGCAGCGGTATCTCCGTCTACCTGAACAAAGGACTGGCTGGTGCCACTCTTTATACACTCAGCTTGAGCACGAGTGGAGTCTCTATCTCTGCGTGGGCGCCACACATCGGCAACATTACCCTGGACGTGGGAACTTACACCTCATCCTCCCATCCCTCTAAATACACTCGACTGAGCGTTTCCCTTAATTTAAACCTGGGTGTATTCAAGCTGCGAACGCTACGTCTTTATAGTTATGGGGATTTCTCGGTAGAAGCCTATGCTCCGGCAGTCGGTACGATTTGGGTGAGCGGTTCCAATCTCTCCAATCTTTCGACGGCATTGTCGGATCGCCTTCCCAAGATAAGTATTGACGGCCCCAAGGTCGGCGGTGTTGCGGGTAAGACTGGGAATACAGTCGCGACAACCTTCAAAAAAGTAACTGGCTTTGGTGGCATTACAGCGGGCGCTGTTGCCTTTTTCGATGCAAATAAGAACGGCCTGCTGGATACCTACCCGCCCGAGGTGGATTTTCTGAGCGAGCCATGGACCTTCACGAATTATCAAGGTGAGTTTCTTGCCGAAGTCCCGGCTGAATTTGACAAAAACCGCAACGGCGTTCTCGATGACGAAGACGGTCAATGGGTTGTGGTCGGAGGCGTTTATAGCGCGACAGGACTTCCGGCGGGTACCGTCAGGATAGCCCCCGGAAGCTGGAACATGGTTACCCCGGTCACGACTCTGGTTGCAACGCTTGTCAACAACCACTCTCTGACGACCACGGAAGCATCCAGCCAGGTCCTTCGTGCAATGGGCTTGCCAGATCTGGATTTGGCAAGCTTTCAACCGATGACCGAGCTGCTTTCTGGAAATCCAGTGGGCGCAGAGGTCTACATCGCCCACGCCCGGCTCAATGATTCCATCGCTCAAATAACCGCCCTGCACGCGGCACTCAATGGTTCGACACCACAAGAATTGTCGCGCGTGATCATGGACGTGATTGCTAATCAAATAATGACGTCAACTTCCGCGGTAGACTTCGGCGACGCATCGATCATTGAATCGGTTGTTCGGGGTGTGGGCACCAGCACCGGACAGGTTCTGGCCGAAGCGTTGATAGCCGGTGCTTCCAGCGTGATCGCCGATGCTAACCGACAGTTTGATGCGTTGGACCCAATGTCCGGAATTGAGTTTATCCGACAAGCTGAGCAGATCAAACTCGTCTCGCAGGGAGCGGTCGCCCAGAAACTATCGAAGGCCGCCACGGGCGAGCTCGATGTCGCTGCCGTTGTTGAAAGCAATACTGGCGACGCGCTCGTTGCCCAAATCATGGCGGCTGTCATCCCACCGACTCTACTCGTTCCTGACGTTATTATCGCCGAGGCGACGAGCCCGGATGGAGCCCAAGTAGAATTGACCGTTGCAGCCAACGATATTGCTGGACAGAGCTTGACAGTGACGCTTAGCCACGCATCGGGCAGTACGTTCGCGCTTGGCGACACCATCGTCACCGCTTCGACGACCGACTCATTGGGGAACACCGTAAATACCAGTTTCTCAGTCACGGTCGTCGACACCAAATCTCCTGAGTTGAATCCGGTGGATCTGTTTATCGAGGCGTCAGGTTCCGATGGAGCCTCGGTTACACTTCCCACACTGTTCGCGGCCGATCTGGTGGACTCGAACCCGCTGGTGACCTACGACATCTCGTCCGGGATCTTCCCTCTGGGTACAACATCGGTGATGGCCACGGCGACTGACGCCTCCGGTAATACGCGCAATACCAGTTTCACGGTTACGGTAGCTGATACCACGGCACCTTTGATTTCTGTCCCCGCAGATCGGGTTGTCGAGGCGACCGAGGCTTTCGGAGTCATGGTCACCTTAGAAAAATCCACCGCGAGCGACCTCGTGGATGCGAGTCCGCTGGTCATTCAAGACTTCTCATCGGGATTCTTCCAGGTTGGAACGACGGTCGTATCGATCACGGCCATCGATGCCTCGGGCAACACCAGCGTAGGTAGTTTCACGGTTACGGTGTTGGACACGACACCGCCGGTGCTTTCAGTGCCGCAAGACTTGGTCATTGAAGCGAATGCGCCGGGTGGTGCCCTGGCGGAATTCCTGGACGTGACGGCGACTGACCAGGGGGACCCAAATCCGCTAGTGACCTACAGCGTCAATTTCCTGTCGCTGGGGACGACGCTAGTGAGTGCCACTGCGACCGATGCCTCTGGCAACTCCACCAGCGCCAGTTTCACGGTCACGGTGATCGACACGACCCCGCCAGAACTCTCAGGGCCAACGAATCTGTTCATAGAGGCGGACGTGCCAGGCGGGGCGATTGTCACGTATTCCAACATGTCGGTGACCGACTTGGCTGATCCGAACCCAGTGGTGGCATACGACGTCGCGGCTGGGTTCTTTCCGCTGGGGACGACGCCGGTGACGGTGTCTGCGACCGATGCCTCAGGCAACTCTAACAGCTTTACCATCCTCGTCACCGTGGTGGACACAACGGCGCCTGCGCTTTCTGGGCTGTCGGACATAATCGTCCAGACTAACGTTGAAGTCGGCGCTCAAGTGACGCTTACGCAAGCGGTCGTGACCGACGTAGCAGACCCAAGCCCGGTCGTGGTTTACGATACTTCTTCGGGACTCTTTCCTCTGGGAACGACTCTGGTGACGGTCAGGGCGGCCGATGCCTCCGGCAATGTTGGCAGCTTCAGCTTTGCAGTCACCGTAGTGGATCCTGCCAGCGGCATATCAGTCGTCTCAGCGATCACTGGCATCGACAGCGTGCGAGTTGAAGGCACCGCCATTGCGATTAGGGGCCGGGCGATTAGTACCGCTTCGCTCAACATTGCCACTGGCGTGGCCTTCAACTGGGAAATCTTCAAAGACGGGGCAGCTACGCCGTTTGCC
>JAYSPO010000577.1:0-8562 GCA_043722015.1 Candidatus Kuenenia sp.
CATCTGAATGACGGTATCCAATGCAACTTTGAACCCATCAACGCAACTCCGAATTCCCCAGAAATTCCCCACGTCGCCACTAAAATCCGAGAAGAACCAAAAAGCCGAACGCAAGAACCCACGGACAGCCCAAAGTTTCTGTGTACCGAAAGCTGACATCGCCGCTCAGGGATACGACCTATCGCTGAATCGCTACAAGGAAGTGGTGCATGAAGAAGTGACGCACCGCAAGCCGGGCGACATTTTGAAGGCTCTCGACATACTGGAAGCAGAGATTCAGAATGGCATGAAGGAATTGAAGGGGATGCTGAAGTGAGGCGCGCAACCTCTATGGCGCTTGGCGATATCATGGCCACGAAGTCTGGCTCGGTTGACCCTTCAAAGTTCACCGAGGAAATCTTCGATCTATACAGCATTCCGGCATTCGACCGGGGCGAGCCGGTAATTGTCGCGGGAAGTGAAATCGGTTCAGCCAAACAGGTCGTTCAACCCGGAGACGTTCTGCTCTCGAAGATCGTCCCGCACATCCGCCGCTCGTGGATTGTCGGCAAGGAACGCGGTCGGCGAATCATTGCGTCGGGCGAATGGATAGTGTTTCGCAGCGAACGCGCTAGTCCCGATTACCTAAGGCAAGTTCTGGTTGGCGACCCTTTCCACACACAGTTCATGAATACAGTTGCCGGTGTAGGAGGCTCGTTGCTGCGAGCGCGACTGGCGCACGTTGCGGCGATTTCAATCCCCCTGCCGCCGCTGGCGGAGCAGCGGCGGATTGCGGAGGTGCTGGACCGGGCGGAGGCGTTGCGATCCAAGCGCCGCGCCGCCCTCGCCCAACTCGACTCCCTCACCCAATCCCTCTTCCTCGACCTCTTCGGCGACCCAACACAAAACCCGAAAGGCTGGCCGGTTGCCGAACTTGGCAAATTGTGTGAGAAGGTCATTGATTGCCCTCACGCCACGCCGGCCTATGCCACCAGCCGCACCGAGTATCCATGCGTTCGAAGTTCAAATATTCAAAACGGTGACCTGACTTTTTCCGACACGAAATACGTCGAGGAATCAGAGTATGTAAAACGAATCGCGCGAGGCAAACCGCAACTGGGCGATGTGATCTACTGTCGCGAAGGCGCTCGTTTTGGGAATGCGGCAAGAATTGCCCAGCACATGTCGTTGTGTTTGGGGCAGCGGATGATGCTCTTCCGACCGGATTCGAAAACAGCCGTTGGCGAATACCTTTGGGCGTTTCTTGCCAGCCCCGCTGCTTACCGACAAGCAACAAGCCTCGCAGGCGGCTCCGCTGCACCGCATGTAAACATACGCGACATCATTGCGTTTCGACTTCCGCTTCCTCCCCTCAAGTTGCAGCGCGAATTCGCCCGCCGAGTCACGGCGGTGGAGACGCTGAAGACGGCACACCGCGCGTCGCTGGCGGAGCTGGACGCGCTCTTCGCCACCCTCCAGCACCGCGCCTTCCGGGGGGAATTGTAGCTCCGTAGGAGCGTCATGTTTATAGAAATCGACAAACCACCAAACAACCCAAGCTCCGTAGGAGCGGCATGAAACCCCCGTCCGATAACCCAATGGCAACGACGAACGCGATCAACATGCCGCCCCGCCGGGGCTTGGGATTGCTTCGCGATGATGGACGCCGTTCTATAAACATGCCGCCCCGCTGGGGCTTTGGGCGGATGGCAACGACGAACGCTATCAACATGCCGCCCCGCTGGGGCTTTTTAAACTTTTCGATCGACGATTTCCAATTGATTCGCGGTGAACTTATGGCTAACACTTACACACAAATCTATATTCAGGTCGTGTTCGCCGTCCAGGGTCGGCAAAACCTCATCCGCCCCGAACGCAAGGAAGAGCTGCACAAATACATCACCGGCATCATCTCGCGCCAAGGCCAGAAGCTGCTGGCAATCCACTGTATGCCCGATCATACGCATATTCTGATTGGTCTCAAGCCGAACATGGCATTGTCGAACCTGGTCGGTGACATCAAGACCGGCTCGACAAACCACATCAACGAGAATCGCTGGGTGATCGGTCGCTTCTCATGGCAGGAAGGTTTCGGAGCGTTCTCCTATTCGCATTCTCAACTCACCGACGTGATTCGCTATATTCAAAACCAGGTGGAACATCACGCGAAAAAGAATTTCCGTGAGGAATACCTGGAGTTCCTCGAGAAATTTCAAGTGCCCTTCGAGGAAAGGTATTTATTTGATCCGGTTGAATAATCGCAGTCCTGAAAGCGCTTCCCATTCGCAATACACACTACGCAGCATTGGGAACAAACAAGACGACACGAAAAACAATTTCTGTTCCATGATGCTCGTCACGGCGGAGCGTGACAGCTACCGTGTCAGAAAAACAGGGTACTTTTTCTGACACGGACAACGGTGTGAATAGTCCGAACTGACTTGATTCCGTAATAAAAACAGGGTACTTTTTATTACATAATGCCGCGACCAAAATCACCTCTCAGCATCGACTCAATGATCCTTGCCCGAATCAAACGGCGTGGTGCGGGGACTGTCGTTGTTCCGGGGGATTTCCTTGACCTGGGCAGCCGCCAGGCGATTGGCGTCGCACTGCATCGTATGGAGAAGTCCGGTGCGATCCGGCGGCTGGCACGCGGCGTGTATGACCTTCCTGTCACCGACGAACTGCTCGGGACACTTTCGCCGACCATCGAAGCGATTACGAAGGCATTGACGCACCGGGACCGCATTCGACTGCATCCGACCGGGGCCTATGCTTTGAACTTGCTGGGTTTGTCGGAGCAGGTGCCCGCGAAAGTCGTCTTCCTGACAGAAGGCCCCAGCCGACTGGTCAAAGTCGGGCCCATGACGATTCAACTGCGGCATACCACAGCTCGCAACATGGCAACCGCAGGGCGACTGAGCGGTTTGATCATTCAGGCGTTTCGTTCACTGGGGAAGGATCATGTTACGGCGGAACGGATCGCAAAACTCAAGCAAACGATTCCACTGAAGGAACGCCGTCAATTGTTAAAAGACCTGCCGCTCGCTCCCGCGTGGATGCACACCCACTTTCGTGAACTGGCGGAGGAGCAGCGATGAAGCTGAACTTCCTCAATCTTTCGGAACAGCGACGTCGCCGTGCGATTGAGGAAGCGGCGACTCGAAGAATGACGTTGGCTGTAATCGTCGAGAAAGACTTCTGGGTCTGCTGGATGCTGGGCGTCGTGTTTGAATCGCCGTTCGCGAACGACGTGGTTTTCAAAGGCGGAACGTCACTGTCCAAAGTCTTCGGCGTGATCGATCGCTTTTCGGAAGACATCGACGTGTCACTCTCACCGGAGTTCCTCAAGTTGCCAGTGGCCGGTGCCAGTCGGAATCAGGCGCACAAGTGGATGGAGAGGGCGGAGGCCGCGTGTTCAGAGGCGGTGCGTGACGAGCTGCAGCCTGTGCTGGAAGCGGTGATCCGTGACGTGCTCGGAGCGAGGGATTCTGCATGGCTGGAGTTTCAGACGGATGCTCTCACCAATTCGCCCGTGCTGCTGTTTCATTATCCCACGACTCAGCCGCCGGGATTTGATTATCTCAGGCGATCCGTGAAGCTGGAGTTTGGTTCTCTGACGGAACAACGGCCTGTGGCCCGGCATGGTGTCCGACCGTGGCTGGCGGATGTGTTTCCGGCGGTCTTTTCGGATTGGAATTGTGAAGTCGTGGCTTTGGAGATCGAGCGGACCTTCTGGGAGAAAGCCACAATTCTGCACGCGGAACATTATCGTCCGCCGGGAAGGCCGACTCCCGACCGCTTTTCTCGGCACTATGCGGATACTGCCGCTCTGGCGAGTCATCCTGCTGGCGCGGCGGCGGTGGGTCAGACAAAAACCCGAGATCGCGTGGTTCAGTGGAAATCACAGTTCTTCGGCAGTTCGTGGGCTCGGTACGATTTGGCGGTGCCGGGAACGTTTCGACTGCTACCTGCGACGGATCGAGTTGCTTCGCTGCAACGCGATTACCAGGCGATGAAGGACATGTATTTGTCCGAACCGGTGTCGTTCGAGACCATTCTGGAAACACTGACTCGGTTGGAAGACCGCATTAACGACAGGTCGTGAAGCCGTGACACAATTCGCATTTCTGAACGCTGAGTTTCCGGCGGTGTTTGAATCGGCGACGAAGGCGGAATCGCTGGCAGTGACTGAATCCTCGAACGGCGTGCTTCTATGCGCGTCGCACACTGGAACTGGCAGTATCTTGGGCGTACAAGTTTGACAGCGGGCTGAAGCTGCCGTACCAGGACAATATCTCGGCCTTGATCCATGAACCCACGTTTAAGCAAATCGCTGGTGATGCGGTGTTCAATAAAGCCAAGGTAATTGTCACGCTGGGCAACCGGGCGGTGCATCATCATCGACCGATTCCGGAAAGCGATTCCGTGGTTGCAGTCCGGGAGCTGTTTCATGTGTGCTACTGGCTAGGACACACGTATGGCCGCCAAGCTCGTCCGACAGCCGGGCTGACGTTTGATCCTGCTTTGCTTCCGAAGACGACTCCGATCCCACGGCAGACGCTGGAGCAGTTGCAGAAGATCGGGGCGGAGCTGCGTGACAAGGACGAAAAGCTGTCCACGCTGTTGGCCGACAAGAATTCGCTGGACGCTGAACTTACGCGGTTGCGGGCGGAAGTGGCGGAAGCACGACGAGCGGCAGCAGTTCAGCCGGACAGTCATGATTACTCAGAAGCGGCGACGCGCGACTATTTCATCGACCTGCTGCTGAAAGAAGCTGGCTGGCCACTGGATCAGACGGTCGATCGGGAATTCGAAGTGTGCGGGATGCCGAATGATCAGAACAAAGGTTTCGTCGATTACGTCCTGTGGGGCGATGATGGGAAGCCGCTGGGGCTGGTGGAAGCCAAGCGCACAAAGCGTGATGCTCGGGTTGGCCAACAACAGGCGAAGCTGTACGCCGATTGCCTGGAAGCGATGTTTGGCCAGCGACCGGTGATCTTCTATTCGAACGGGTACGAACACTGGATCTGGGATGACGTCAACTATCCGCCTCGACCGGTTCAGGGGTTTTATAAGAAATCCGAACTGGAACTGCTGATCCAGCGCAGGACGACTCGCAAATCACTGGCGGATGCCAGCATCAATGACACCATCGTCGAACGGTATTACCAGACTCGGGCGATTCGCCGGATTTGCGAAGCGTTCGAGAAGGATCATGATCGGAAGGCTCTGGTGGTGATGGCAACCGGGGCCGGGAAGACGCGGACGGTGATCGCCCTGTGTGAACTGCTGATGCGCACGAACTGGGCGAAGCGAATCCTGTTTCTGGCGGATCGAGTGGCGCTGGTGATCCAGGCGGGGGGCAACTTCAAGAAGTTCCTGCCGGATGCCGCACCGGTGAATCTGGTGACGGAAAAGGACACAGAAGGTCGCGTCTTCATCAGTACCTATCCCACAATGATGGGACTGATTGATGAAGCGAAGGACGGACAGCGCAGGTTCGGTGTCGGACATTTTGATCTGCTCGTGATCGATGAGGCGCACCGGTCTGTGTTCCAGAAATACAGGGCTATCCTAAACTACTACGATGCACCGCTGGTGGGGCTCACGGCGACTCCGAAAGACGAAGTCGATCACAACACCTATGGCCTGTTTGATCTGGAAAGCGGTGTTCCGACCGACAACTACGGTCTGGATGAAGCCGTGCGTGATGGATTCCTGGTGCCTCCCAAATCGGTGTCTGTGCCGCTGAGGTTTCAGCGGGAAGGAATTAAGTACGACGATCTATCGGAAGAAGAAAAAGACCAGTGGGATGCGATGGAATGGGACGAAGAGGGCGATCCCCCGGATCGAGTCGGAGCCGAAGCGGTTAATAAATGGCTGTTCAACCAGGACACAGTCGATAAGGTGCTGGAACATGTGATGACTCACGGCCTGAAAGTCGCGGGCCGTGACCGGTTGGGGAAGACCATCATCTTTGCGAAGAATCAGGCTCACGCGGATTTCATTGCTGATCGCTTCAATGCCAACTATCCGCACTACAAGGGCGAATTCGCTCGGGTGATCACGTTCAAAACGGAGTACGCTCAGTCGCTGATTGAGAGTTTTTCGCAGAAGGACAAGTTGCCGCATATCGCGATCTCCGTGGATATGCTGGACACCGGTATCGACATTCCGGAAGTGGTGAACCTGGTGTTCTTCAAACTGGTGCGGTCGAAGACGAAGTTCTGGCAAATGCTGGGGCGTGGGACTCGGTTGTGCAAGGATCTCTTCGCGCCGGGGCAGGACAAAGAGTTCTTTTTCCTGTTTGATTACTGCCAGAACCTGGAGTTCTTCAGTCAGAACCCGGAAGCGACTGACGGCGCGGCTGGTGAATCTCTGGGCAAGCGGCTGTTCAAGAATCGCTTGGAACTCATCGGTGTCCTCGATCGCAGACTGAGCGAAGCTGCAGTCGGGGAGGGCGTGAGTGAATTGGTGGCAGGTTATGCGGAGCCTCGAAACGAAGGTGAGCTTCGCGGTTTGCTGGCAACACTTCTGCGGGGTGAAGTCGCGGCGATGAACACGGACAACTTCGTCGTGCGTCCTCATCGTCGAACCCTTGAGCGGTTCTCTCAGGCCGACGCATGGAGTTCGCTGACAGCGGATGCATTTGTAGAGCTGTCTGAGCGTGTGGCGGGCTTGCCGTCTCAGCTTGAGGCAGAGGGTGAAGAGGCAAAGCGGTTCGATTTGCTGTTGCTGAATCTGCAGCTTGCGGTCCTTCGGGCGGAACCTGCTTTCGAACGATTGTGCGAACAGGTGAAGGGCATCGCCGGGCTGCTGGAGGAGAAATCGGCGATTCCGATGGTTCACAAACAGATGCCGCTGATTCAGGATCTGCAGACGGAAGAATGGTGGCAGAACGTGACGACTCCTATGTTGGAAGTTGTCCGGTTGCGTTTGCGATTGCTGGTGCGACTGATCGAGAAGCACAAGCGAAAGCCGATTTACACCGACTTCAGAGACCAGCTTGGTACGATGACTGAGGTACATCTGCCGGAGTTCACTCCGCCGGATCAGTGGGAGAAATTCCGGGCGAAGGTTCGGATGTTTCTGTTGTCCCATCAGGATGAGGCGTCTGTTCAAAAGCTGCGGAAGAATCAACCCCTGACGGCTGGCGACCTGGCTGCACTGGAACGCATTCTGACCGAAGGTGTCGCGGCACAGCAGGAGGATCTTCAGCGTGCGACCGAAGAGGCTGAAGGGCTTGGTCTGTTTCTGCGGTCTCTGGTGGGGCTGGATCGCGATGCCGCGAAGAATGCGTTTTCCCAGTTTCTGACCGGAACGAATCTGTCAGGAAGTCAGATCGAATTTCTGAACATGATCATTGATCACCTTGCGGAACACGGTCTGCTGGACCCGGCGCAACTCTATGCGTCCCCGTTCACCGATATCGCGTCGTCGGGCCCGGATGGCCTGTTCGGTTCTGATCAGGTGGATCGATTGATCGAGATACTGGCGCAGGTACGTTCGACGGCAATTGCGACTGCGGCGTGATGGGAGGTTCTGAATTGAATCCCGTTATCCCAGTGCGGTATACGAAACCAAAATCGACAGACTGATTCCACGAGTATTCAACTTCTCTCGACGGGGTCCACGCATTTCTGGTCTCAAGCAAACTCAACTCAGGAGACGACAAATGGACTCCCAAGAATTCCGTCAGATCCTCGCGAATGATCTCAAGGCAACGTCCAGTCGGTTTCAGATTCGACCAGAGGACGGGTTGCTGATTTCGGCAATCAAGTGTCTCGGAGGGCCTTACCAATGGTGGCACCGCCTTTTAATTAATCGGCTCGTACCGGCTTTAAGCGAGCTGATGGAAAGGTATGTCCTTACAGCATTGTCCACAATGGCTCCGTTGCTCGGCGTCGCAAAAAACCGGGTTCATCGACAAATTAAGTGCGCGTCGTAAGTTGCAGTCTGGAGTAGGGTTTACAAAGAGTGGCCAAGTCGGTCTGATGAGCAGTGTCTAAATCTGACTTATCAGGGAATCCGAAATGACCACGCGAGAATTGTACAGTTCGATAGGCGCTTCAGGCTACGAACATGAGGGCTGTTGGCGAAAAGGCGGGATATTTCACATGCGGATGGTAGCACCGCAGTCGTGTCACAAGTGTCCGAAATGCGGCGACCGGAATGTGATTCATCGGGGAACATTTGATCGGATGGTTCATGCACCACGGATTGGTCTGGATCGGACCGTGTTGTTCATCAGGGCACCTCGACTGGAATGTCGTCGCTGCCAACAGGTTTTGAACGCGATACTCCCGCAGGTCGAACCCCATTGCAACTATACAAAGAGTCTGGCGAAGCTGGTGGTTGACCTGCGAAAGATGATGACCATCAAAGATGTAGCACACTACGTGGGGGTCAGCGACACGATGATTCGCGGCATTGACAAGAAGTACCTGAACAGGAAATTCGGGAAGCCTCGACTGCGACATCTGGAAGTCATTGCGATTGATGAAATCTACGTCGGCAAGAAGAATAAATACTTCACGATAGTGATTGACTGGATGACCGGAGCGATCGTCTTCGTAG
>JAYSPO010000578.1:0-1424 GCA_043722015.1 Candidatus Kuenenia sp.
ATGCTCGATCAGGACAACATTTGTTCATATAAGTGACTTGGCGAATTTCAGCCGGATCCCGGTTCTGTTTTCGTATCCACTTGACCGATGATGATCGAAAGGGTCGTTACGATCAGATTCACAGGCACACTGCTATGATCGAGGCCATGGGTAATCAGATCCTGGTGGGCGACATCGGAAGAATTTCAACTAGAGTATTGGCGGATGTGACGCAACGTACACTGGCAGGACCACGAAACATGCGACTTTTGATTACCGGCGGCGCGGGATTTATTGGCAGCAACTTAGCGGACAAGGCCATCGACGCTGGCTGGGAAGTTGCCGTGCTGGACGACCTGAGCAGCGGACGACGGGAAAACGTTCCCGCCGCCGCCGAATTCTTTCAGGTGGATATTCAGAGTGCTGTAGAAGTCGATGAGGCATTTGCGAGCTTCAAGCCGACTGCCGTCAGTCATCAGGCGGCTCAGGCCAGCGTTGCCGTGAGTGTTCGCGAGCCGCAAAAAGATGCATCGATCAATCTCATCGGTTCCATCAACGTGATGCAGGCCTGCGTCACTCACAAAGTCGGGCATCTGGTTTTTGCCAGCACGGGAGGTGCCATTTACGGCGAAGTATCGGATGGCACACGAGCGTCCGTTTCGACGATTCCATTACCGCTGAGCCCCTACGCCTGCAGCAAATTCGCCGTCGAGAAATATCTGGACTGTTTCCGCCACGAACATGGCTTGAACTTTACCGTCCTGCGTTATGCCAACGTCTATGGACCACGACAGGATCCGCATGGTGAAGCAGGTGTCGTGGCAATCTTCTGTAACCGCATGCTGGCCAATGAACCGGTGAGCGTGTTTGCCCGCACGACGGTCGGAGATCCCGGCTGCGTCCGCGACTATGTGTTCATTGCAGACGTGGTGAAAGCTAACATGGCCGCTCTGCAGGGACAGATTCCTGATCGCGTGCTGAATGTAGGAACAGGTCGCGAAACCAATACGCTGCAACTTGCCGAATACATTCGCACGACGCTCTCCAGCAAGAGCGAAATTCGTTACGGCGACCGCCGTGCCGGCGACGTGGAACGTTCTCTACTGGATGCTGATCGACTCGCAGAACTGCTGGGACCGACAGTAGTTGTGACCGACGGCCTGCGAATCACGGCTGAATGGTTTCGCCAGCGAGCGAACTCCGTAGCTTGACTCTCCGAGTCGAGTGCCTGGCGATCCGATGCACTTGATTTGGTCAACTCGACTCAGAGAGTCGAGCTACCGTGCGGAATGCGAACTCACCTCGCATACTGCTTCAGCGCAGCCTCGGTAAACTGCACGCTGTAACCAGCAGTCACCGGTGGCATGTAGCGCCCCTGCTGCATCACGACCGGATCGTAAACATGTTCGTGCAGGTGATCGGAATATTCAGCGACACGGTCCTCC
>JAYSPO010000579.1:0-11025 GCA_043722015.1 Candidatus Kuenenia sp.
TCTTTTCCGGACGTCGCATCTCCGGATGCCGCGTTCACAGCAATCCGGCGAGCAGTGATGAGTTGTTCGATGACGGCGTCTTCGCTGGGAAGATTCTCCGTGAGCGGTTTCGCGCGTTGCTTGATTTCGTCGGTGGCAATCAATTGCAGGCGTTGTTGCACCGTCGGTTTCAACAGCAAGCGAGCCGATGCTTTCCCCGATTCCATGAGACGCAACAGCATGTCTGCGCCGATCGCGTCGGCGGAGAGCTGTTCCGCCAGCGTCAGTTGTTCTGCTGATGTCGCGACCTGAAAAACGGACTCAAGGATCGGCCCTGTTAACTCGGGTTGGTAATTTGCCACGGCGTTCATCGCGTCGTTGACCATGGCGTCCGTCACGCCAACGATCAGCGGCACTAAGGCAACGGCAGCCAGACGCGAATCTGTTCGCAGTTTCAGGATAGCGGCTGCAAACACGGCGCGAGTGGCACGAGGCTGGGCCGTATTGCCGATCAAGTGGATGATCGCGGGCCGCAGTTCGTCAATCGCGAAGTCTCCGATCAGCGCTGCCGCCTGAATTCGCTGCAGTTGAGAATCGGATGGATTCAGTCGCTCATCAGAAAATCTACCGACAGCGAGCCACGCATAGGCGGTCCCTGCATCGCCATCGACGAGTTCTACGAAGACGTTGCGTCCTCGGAATTCCGCAGTCTGCCACATTACTTCCTGAGCCACATCATTGCGCGGTGGTGATGCCTGTTTCAGGATTTCTCCGGTGGCGGTATCTCGCAACCGAACGAAATTTGCCTTCTTGAAGGGTTTGTCCGGAAACCCGTCATGTCCGGCGACGTAGAAACTCAGACTGTCCGCTGGTTCAAAACTGTCTGAACGATACAGTCCCGTGCGTTGTTCACCTTGTTGAATACTGCTGAAGAGCGGCGCACCTGCGACTCCGTCCGCCGACTTTCTGGACGTCGTAATCCCCCAGCAGTTGTCGGGGTTCGGCGAATCCGGAAGTGGCCCATACGACCAGCCGAATGCTGTCTCAGAATCGAGTACGTCCAGGTCGTCCGGCGACTTCATCTGCAGCAAAGTCAATGCCGCGTGCAATGCCCAGTCACGCACGGCCTGCGGCGGCTTCTGACCGCGTTGCGCAAAACCCTGCCGCATGGAATTCAGCAGTTGCAACTGCAACGCCTGATCCCCGGCGAACCGTGCGCGAACCGTGGCTACGACGTGAGAGGCGGCATCGGGCGACACGTACGCGGCTGCGAATTGCAGATACTCGGCCAACTTGCCGGGCTGTGTGGTTCCCAGAAATTCGACATGCGATGCGATGTACTCCGCCGCCGCAGGAAACTTCAATGCGAGACTCAGGTCCGCGAGCGCGAGGCGATCCATCGCGAGCGGCGACTGCGATGCAAGGTCTCGAAACCAGTCTTCGTTCAGCAGGTGATCCCGCATCGCGATGCGAATCGCATGACGCAAATGAACGTCGGCCAGATCGGTCGTGTGCAGCATCCTCAGCAGCGGACCTGTCAGGGTGCTGGAAAGGTGCCGCGAAGACGCCGCCACAGCCGCACGTCGTACCAATGCCGACAAGTCACCGCAGCCGTGTAGCAGTAGTTTGGACGATTCCGGCTCATTGATGGTGCGTGTTGAAAACTCACGCAGAGCTCGAAACGCATGAACACGGACAAGTTCATCCGGATCAACAGCTGCGGTCTCAAGTTCAACAACCGACAACGCATTCCGCTGGGCCATCAATCGCAGCGCGTAGCGCCGCACGGTTGCGTCGGGATCTGCCAGATGCTGCCTCAGAAAGTTGTTCACGTCGGGCGTTGAGCTGTCTGCAATCACATCCCGCGCCAGATTCTTCTGCGCTGCGGGACTTGTGCGAATCACGTCGAGCAACTGAGGCACAGTCAGTTTCGTCAGATCCAGACCGTAACCGGGAAATTTACGCGATGAGGGATTGTGTTCCCGATAGGAAACGCGCCAGATGCGGCCTCGAAAACGATCGCGACCAGGATGCATAAGAGGCACCTCATAATGGCCGATAATGCGATTGTAAAAGTCGGCGATGTAGAGCCCACCATCTGGTCCGGCGACAATGTCCACCGGGCGAAACCACGGATCTCTACTGCTGACAAGGTCAGGTTGCTCGATGGCTCGAACACTGGAGCCCGTTCGTTGCAGGGAATTCTGATTAATCCGGGACGTCATCACATTGCCGTCGAACGTGGTGTCGGAAAACTCAGGCGGAAAGCTCGTGTCCGAACCAAGTGCCAGCGCGGCGATTGCGGTTGATCCGTGCAGATGTTCCATGACGTTGGGCACATAGCCAAGCCCATCATGCGGTCGACCAAAACTGTCGTAGCAGCCGCCGGGTATCAGGAGCGTCACCGGCTTTGTGTGACAGTCGGCCGTGTAAATATCACCAAACCGGTCGATCGCCATCCCGAAAGGATTCACCTGCCCCTGAGTATACAGCTCAATGCGTGAACCATCAGGGCGAAAGCGAAACGTATTGCCGGATGACATCTGCACTCGATGCCCGTCTTTGCCGGCAACGTCAGAACGATTGTTGAATCCGTGGCACGCATAAATCCAGCCGTCGTCGCCACGTCGGAAAGCATTGCACATGCCGTGTGTGTCACGAGTCGTATCAAACGGACCGTACAGCACTTCGCGTTCATCGCATGTGCCGTCGCCGTCTTTGTCATGCAGAAACCAGATGTTCGGGATGCTGAAACAGATGACTCCATCGCCGTATGGGATGAGTCCGATCGGGATGTTGAGTTTGTCGGCAAACACCGTCACCACATCGGCTTTGCCATCTCCGTCCTTGTCTTCCAGAATGCGAATCGTGTCGCGCGGCGTTACGTTCGCCGCAGCCGCGAAGGGATATTCCAGTGAACTGCTGACCCACAGCCGTCCTCTGACGTCGAAGGCCAGATTCATCGGTTTGGCGATATCCGGTTCGGAGGCCACGAGTTCCACGCGAAAACCGTCCGGTACGACAAATGATTTTTGTTCCTCTTCGGGACTGACAGGTTCCGTAGTTCGCACACCCAGCTCAAACGGATCCTCAGCCGGTGGCTGAGCGTGGCAGGTGACGGCTGTAGTCAGGAGGCAGGAAAGAAAAACTGTAACGAACTGTGGTGGGAAGAAAAACTGCATAGGGAGGGCTCGTTTTTTTTGACTTCTGGACTACTGCAGCGTCAACATGGGCAGTCAATGCGTTACGCGAGAATGTATCGCTTACAGTGGAATAAGGACAGGAATGCGAGTCGGCGGAGCGACGTCGCCTACGTATCACTCCAGCACCGGAAACTCAACGGGGTCAAGAATGTCTTCAGCACCGTTGTAGTTGATCGTAATTTCTTCGCCCGGATGAATATCACGCAAGGCGCTGAATTCTTTGATCTGTCGACCGGCGTCGTCATACCTTGCATTCGGATTGTAGGAATGGTTGTACAACGATCCGTAGCCCAGCGCGAGTGCTACCTGTTTCTTGTATTCGAAGACGTAGCCGAGCAGCAGGGTGCCGTGATCGCATTCCAGAATCTCTTTGGCCGGAATCACCAGCAATGGCACGCGTTCGAAGATCGTGCCTTCCGGAATGAGCCTGCGGGCGAAAACGCCGCGGCCCTTGCCTTTGATGTTTTTGACTTCGATCAGGACGGATTGTGTGAGTGACATAGGAGGGGAGCAGTTTTCAGTTTTCAGTTTTCAGTTTGAAAACGCAATTCGCCATCGACAATGGTTTTCACAACTTTGCCAGTGAATTCGACGCCATCGAATGGCGTGTTGCGGCTGCGGGAGTGGAATTCATGCGCGCGGACGGTCCATGTTTTCGCAGGATCAATCAGCGTAACGTCCGCTGGCTGGCCCACGGACAAAGTTCCATGATTGACACCCAGAATCGCCGCAGGTCCTGTTGTCAAACGCGCGATGAGTTGCAGCCACGTCAGATGGCCAGGCTCAATCAAAGCTCGCATGCACACCGGAAGCAATGTTTCGATTCCACAGATTCCGAACGGTGCCGTGTCCATATCCACCTGTTTTTTTTCCAGAGCCAGTGGCTGATGGTCGGACGAGATTGCTGATAAGGTTCCGTCCTGTAGTCCGACAATCAGCGCATCGACATGTTCCTGCGACCGCAGCGGAGGATTACATTTGTACATGGTTTCAAAGGAGCTCATCACTTTGTCTGTCAGCAACAGATGATGTGGTGTGACGTCAGCGGTGACCGAAATACCTCGCGACTTTGCCCGGCGAATGCGTTCCACCGAATCCATGGTCGTGACACACATCAGATGAATCCGGCCCCCCGTCAATTCCGCCAGCGCGATGTCACGGCCCGTCATGATGTCCTGCGCTGCGGCCGGAATTCCGCGAAAGCCCAGACGAGTCGCCTCAAAGCCCTCATGCATCACACCACCGTCTGACAATTCCGGGACCATTGCGAAGTGCAGAATCGGGCGATTGAACATCCGCGTGTATTCGAGGGCACGCCGCATTACTTCGGAATTTGCCACAGGCCGCTTGGCGTCCGAAAATCCGACCGCCCCGCCCTGCACCAGTTGTCCGATTTCGGCGAGTTCTTCGCCCTTGCTTTCCTTTGTCACCGCCCCCAGTGGATAGACGCGGCAATTTCGAGCTCGCTCGGCCTGCAGCCGGATAAATTCTGCGGCCGCGCGATCATCCACAACCGGATGGGTGTCAGATTGCGCTGCAATGGTCGTGAATCCGCCTGCCAATGCGGCCGCCGTTCCGGTCGCCGTACATTCGTCTTCTTCGAATCCAGGTTCCCGCAGCGACACATGAGTGTCGATAAATCCCGGACAGACAATTTGTCCGGCCGCATCAATGACGTGCGTTCCATGCGGGAAGTCCCTCGGAGCTGCACTGGCGTCACGCCGCGTCACGGAGGCAATTTTTCCGTCCAGAATCAGGACATCCGCAACCGCATCCAGATTGTTTGCCGGATCGATGACACGTCCGCCGGAAATCAGCAGGGAATTCATCGTCGCGCCTCCTGATCTTTGCGACTTTCCTGAGCCAGGAGCGTCAGGCAGGCCATGCGAATGAACAGGCCGTTCGTGACCTGATTCAGGATGAGGGAATGCGGACCATCGGCCACTTCGGGCGTCAATTCCACACCACGATTGATCGGGCCCGGAGCCAGCACGAGCAGGTTTTCTCGAGCCCGGCGAATGCGATCACCATTCATTCCGAACAGATGAGCGTACTCCGCGATAGACGGAAAAAACGCGCCGCGCTGACGTTCAAACTGCACGCGCAGCAGATTGACGCAATCGACTTCCGGCAGAATCTCATCGAGGTTGTAAGCGACTTCGACACCCAGCCGAGTGATGTCGCTGGGAATCAATGTTGCCGGACCGCAAACGATCACACGGGCACCCAGTGCGATGAGTCCATGAATGTTCGAACGGGCCACACGACTGTGGCGAATGTCGCCCACGAGCGCCACCGTCAGTCCCGCGATCCGACCGCGTTGTTTAAGGATCGTATAGATATCCAGCAACCCCTGGGTCGGATGTTCGTGGGTTCCGTCACCAGCGTTGAGCACTCCTGCTTTCAGATTCCGCGCCAGCAGATGCGGCGCGCCGGGAGTACGATGGCGACACACGACCAGATCAATACCCATCGCTTCGATGGTTTGAGCCGTGTCGATAAATGTTTCGCCTTTCGACAAGCTGCTGGTGCTGGCAGTAAAATCCACGGTATCGGCGCCCAGACGGCGGGCTGCGAGGCTGAAGCTGGTCCGGGTTCGGGTGGAGTTTTCGAAGAACAGATTGGCGACGACAAGACCCTTGAGCACATCCAGTCGTTGAGAACCGCCGTTGGTGATCGTGTCGTAATGTTTAGCGAGGTCAAGTACCGTGTTGAGCTGATCGGCGGAAAGATGTTCCAGCCCCAGCAAATGCCGCTCGCCCCATGGGCCGCTCACAGGAATTTCGGACAGTAGCATCGGTCCCAGAGTCCTCTCAGGGAATCTCATCGACGGTGTGGCACAATTCGACAACGAATCTAACCGGACCGAGTCAGACGTTCAATCCACTCGGAAAATCGTTGTGGCGATTTCTCGAAACGATTGCTCAGCCGTTGTTCCCGATCAGATACACATGACCGTCCGTCCGCAGAATGATCTTGCCATCGACACAGACCGGTGTCGCAACCGTATGTTCTTCGGCGATGGTATTCTGTGCTAATATCTTGAACTCGCTGCCCATTGCGTCCAGCACAAACACCGTGCCGTCCTGCCGAGCCACGTACAGCTTCCCATCGGCTACCGTCGGCGATGACCGGTAGTCGCTACGGTTTTTGGGCAACTGACCGGACCAAATGGTTTTTCCCGTCAGAAGGTCCAGGCAATCGATCATCCCACGCGCCTCGTCGTTACGACAGTTAAACACGCGACCATTGGCAATAGCTGGTGTCGGCACATCGGCAGACGTGCCTTGGTTAAACCAGGAGATATGGCTGGATGTCACATCGCCCTGGCCACCCATTTTAATGGCAGTCAACGATTCACCACGAGCGTATGGAGCGATGACCATTCCATCTGAGACGGCGGCTGAGGCAATTGAGCGGAAGTACTTGTGATTCGTTGGATTCAAGCCGCCGACACGCCAGATTTCTTTGCCGCTGGCAGCGTCGTGAGCAGTCACATGGTCAGCCCCGAGGACCACGATCACCTGACCGCTTGCTTCGTCCACAACGACAGGCGTCGCATAGCTCTGAGCTGCCTCTTCTGGTGCTCCAAGGTCACGATCCTGTTTCCAGAGCACCGCACCATCGGCTTTTGAAAACGCCGCAACATACGACGGACCGGTTTGCATGCAGGCAATCACGACTGCGTCTTTTGTGAGGACCGGGGATGTTCCCAGATCCCACCAGAGCGTGTCTTCGCCGTATTCCGCCTGCAGATTTTTCTGCCACTTGAGTTCACCAGTGACTGAAAAACAGCCCAGATCGCCGCTCTTGAAATACGCGAAAACGCAGGTTCCATCGGTGACCGTCGATGGATTGGCTCCGGTGCCATCCTTGCCGGGTTTCCCTTCGACTGCAGCGCCGAGAGTCTTCGACCAGCGTTCCTTGCCATCCATTCCAAGAGCAATGATCGTGTTCTGACCATCGATTGTCGTCGTCACAAAGATGGCATCACCGGCAACAGTCGGTGTGGAGGCTCCTCGACCATGCAATTCGTATTTCCAGATCACATTCTTGTCCGCCGACCATTCTGTCGGATAGCCCGCACCGTCCGCTGTTCCGTTCCCGTGCGGTCCGCGCCAGTTTGGCCAGTCTCCTGCGATCGACAGCGAAGAAGCACACAGCAAAGCAAGCAGAATGAGTGGTTTCATCGCGAAGGTTCCAGGCAGGCGGGAGATCAGAGCGGCGAGAGGGAATATTTGTTTTCGTGAATACGGGGTGCTGTTAATTCAGACACATTTGCAGGAAGCACTGGCAGAGCCAGTGGCACACATCAAAACACGAATGACAGAGCACTAGTGAGCATGTGCAACATCATGACTTTGATCCTGGCCACCGTGATCATCGTCTGGGCCGTGGCCATGACTGCTGTGCCCGTGACCATGGCTGCTGTGTCCATGGCCGTCGTCAGGTTCTTCAGGAAACTCACCCAGTCGCCCGAAGGATCCTGAAAGTTGAGCCGATCCGCAAAGCAGCGCGATGCAGGTCAGCATTGTGACATAAATAAACTTACCGGCATGATTGCTCACTGACAGTCCAAGCATCAGATGTTTGCCATTCTCAGGCGGAGCAACAGCGGCCCAGACCAGCACTGCTACAAACATCAACAGCAGGACTCCGATGAAGCCGCCACGTCGCAGAATCGGAAACGCCTTCGCCCAATTCACGGCAAAGGCCCAGAACCCCACCCAACCCAGCATGGGCAACCACGGCAGGATGACGCGGACAAGATTGACCACCACATCCAGCAGCGACCAGAGAACGTTGACCAGACTGCTGAAGAGATCGAACAGAGCGTCCATGGATTGGCACCGAAAAAAAGCGTTTGTGAACAGATTTTCGAAGTCTAGCCATTTTGTCCCTGAATCTTCCAGCAAGCAGGCCTTTGATTTTCGAGGAGAATTGCAGGGAATCACTTCAGGAGGCAGACTCCAGAACGCGGGAATCCCAATTTCGGCGACTGAACGCACAGTGTGCAACAGAAATGGTCCGTCCTGGGAAGGAGTTGAACTGAAGTGTTGACGGGTCGCGAAAGATGGCGTAGAGTGGCAATTCCACGGATTTCTTGCCTCGCGACCCTGTTTTCGCCATCCGTTACGCTGAGGCTCTGTGGGAGTTCCGTGCATCAGACTGCCGACGCGGAAGCTCAAAATGACTCTCTGGTTGGCGGAAGATCCTGGAATTTGCATTGGACGTACCGACGGAAACAATTTCAACTTTTGCTCAGTTGGGCCTCGCGCCCGCAACCCTCAGAACGATCACGAAAATCGGCTACGAAAAGCCCAGCCCCATTCAGGTGGCTTTCATTCCCATCGCTCTTTCCGGACGTGACTGCATTGGTCAGGCTCGTACAGGCACTGGCAAAACCGCAGCCTTCATGCTGCCCGCGATGGAACGCCTCGACGTGTCGAAGGGCCGAGTTCAGGTGCTTGTGATGACACCCACGCGGGAACTTGGCGAACAGGTTCATGGGGAATCCATAAAGCTCAGCGGCACATCCAAACTGAAATTTGCGTTGGCTGTCGGTGGTCGTCCCATCGGACGACAGATTGCTGATCTTGAAAACGGAGCCCATGTTGTCATCGGCACGCCAGGCCGTGTGATCGACTTGCTGCGTCGGCAGCATCTTAAGCTGAATGATCTGAAGGTCGTTGTGCTGGACGAAGCAGATCGCATGCTGGATATCGGATTTCGTCCGGACATCGAACGCATCCTGCGATCCTGTCCGACAGAACGTCAGACCATGCTGTTGTCCGCGACGTTGCCGCCGCCCGTTGAGAAGCTGGCGCAGCGCTTCATGATCGAACCGGAAATGGTCGATCTGTCCGAAGACCGCGTTGTCGTTGATACGATTGAACAGTATTACATCACGGTTGACGAAGATCGTAAAAGGCCGTTGTTGCTGCGCGTGCTGGCAAAAGAAAAGCCACAGCAGGCGATTGTGTTCACGCGGACAAAGCGCGGAGCAGACGCTTTGTTCGCGGAGTTTTCGAAACGCCTGAAATCCAATCGCATCGCTGCAATTCACGGCGACCTGCCACAACGCAAACGAGATTCGGTGATCAAATCGTTGCGCGCCGGTGAGCTGCGTCTGCTGATTGCCACGGACGTGGTCGGTCGCGGCATCGATATCAGCGGGATTTCGCACATCATCAATTACGACATCCCGGAATACTGCGACGACTATGTGCATCGTGTGGGGCGAACCGGACGCCTGTCTTCAGACCAGAATGGCCGCGCGATCACATTTGTGACACTGCAACAGGGCGGTGAACTGACAAATATCGAAAAGCGAATCAACACGGTTCTGCCGGAATACAAAGTCGATAATTTCGAAGCATTCCGGACCCGCGAACGCCCGAAACGCAGCATTCGCAGATTCGGGGCGTCCGACGAGTAGTCCGGATCTGCGTGCTCCGCCACAGATTCAAGTTTACCGTTTCGGCACATTCTGCTCAAATTCGTCTGAAGTCATCGGAGGATGGGTAAATGGCGTTTCCTTTGCGGGAAATGACGCTCGCCTGCGCGAAGGATTTTTGCCGATTTGGGCTATTGCTGTGGGTCACTGAATTAATCAAGTGCCGGCCCCGACCTGAGCCAGGTCGGCCTACGTAGAGAACATGAATGTGGTGCGTGCCTGGACAGTTATACTTTACGCGGTCATGAGTGAGGGAATTGGTGAGCGGCATGCGTCAGCTTGCCGGTACAAAAACGAGGTACCGGAGGGCTGACGCCGCTCCGCTCGCCGGACTCATTTTTGGCCGCGTGGAGTATACGTGCCGCCCCGTCGAGTTGTTGCAGTTTCAAGGATGAAAGTGCCGTGGCAAGTTTGAAGTGCTGGAGTCGTGCGCAACATGTGACACTGTTCAGCGCCATTGCAATCGCAGTGTTGGTGGCGGGGAACGTCCTGCGTGCGTGTCCATTCTGTCTTTCGCCACCGATGACCCTGGTGGAAGAGATTTCAGCTTCGGATATCGTGGTGATTGGCGAACTGCTGAAGTTTGAATTCGTGCGTGCAGGGGCAGTTCAGATTCCGCAATCGACGTTTCGGATTCGTGAATTCCTGCAAGGGGCAGAACTCTCCAAAAAGTTCGGTCGATTTCAAACTGGTCAGCCGATTGTTGTGCGTCAGGAAATTGCGGGTTCACCCGGCGACTTGTTCCTCCTGTTCGGCTCACTGCCAGACAGCGGTGTTTCGACTTCGACCGAGTCAACATTCGCATCGAATAGCGCCGTCGTGAATCCTGTTGACCAGTCGAACACTACCGGCGACGACGGCGGGATCGTGACGGCTGATCTCAAGACAACAGAATCTGCGTCAAAGAAAGTCCAGCGGACTTCATTTTTGATCCCGGAACTGATCTCATGGGATCCCTATGCCCCGGTATCGGTGGAAGCAATTCGTTACATCAAAAATGCTCCCGGACAGTCAATACCGCAGGGGCAGCGACTTCCGTACTACCTGAAGTTTCTTGAGCATGCGGACCCACTGTTATCGATCGATGCCTGGGCGGAGTTTGCGAATGCAGACTACGAAGATGTGAAAGCAGTGAAGGATCAAATGCCTCGCGAGCAGTTGCGGCAATGGATCGCGGATCCCATGACGACTCCCGAACGACTGGGACTTTACGGCATGATGCTGGGGCTGTGCGGCAATGCGGACGACGCCGCGTTCCTGGAAAAACAAATTGGTGCTGTGCCGCCAACGGGTCTGGACGATAAAAAGTTCTTTCGTTACGGAACCGACGGACTGATGGGGGGCTATCTGTTGTTGACGGGTGAAGACGGGGTCAGGTTTCTGGAA
>JAYSPO010000580.1:0-4081 GCA_043722015.1 Candidatus Kuenenia sp.
GTGTTGAAGACTTTTGTGCCATTCATTTCCCTGCAAAGAATTCAGGATGCAGAAAGCCGACATTTTTCTGCTATCAATTTTTCTGCTTTTCATTTTCCCGTCGCAAATGTTCCTGAGTTTCGTCTTCAACCATGGGTTGCGGGCGAAGCCCGCGCTGGGTCTATTCGTGTCCATTCGTGGTTAAAAATGTTTCTCAGGACTTGCGAATGTGATTTCACGACGCGGCAGAATTCGCCTTCCCGGATTGGTTGAAAAAAGTGTCGTGCGCAGTAATCGCGATGATTTTGAAAAACAACTCGGAATTTTTGTTGCTATCGCTATATCCCGCATACCACCATCTCCCCCAATGGCAAAACGTTCATGGGCGGATACAACGGAAAAAGGCTGCCTTTTTAAGCAAACTCGCCGGGATGGCAATACCACTGGAGTTTCTTGTGATGGTTCGATTTTACTGGCTGATTTTGTGTCTCGTTGCGATGAACTGCAGCGCACCTGCAATATTCGCGCAGTCATCGAAGGTTCCGTCCAGCGACATCATTCTTGTGTGGAATCAGGTGATGCTGGACGCCAATGCGGCTGATTCTCGCCTTCTGCTGAAGGATCAGGGTGGACCAACTCGCGACTCACGCGCGTTTGCGATTATTTCGGTGGCGATGTTCGATGCATTGAATTCGATTACGCATCGTTACGAGCCTTACCTGACGGAATTGAGCGGTTACAACGCGGCTGATCCGACGGCCGCAGTCTCAACGGCAGCTCGCGATACATTGCTGTCCCTTTTTCCACAGCAGGCGAGAACTTTCCGGTCGGCCTTTACGGCGGCGATGGCAAATGTCCCTGCCGGCACCGCACGAAACAAGGGGATTGATCTCGGGCGCAGAGTCGCTTTGGCGATACTTGCCGAGCGCAGCAATGACAACTCAAATGTGAGTATGCCTTATACTCCCAGCAACTTGCCTGGCTATCACCAGCCGGACCCGTTGCATCCAAATCAGGGATTTCACGTTCCACTCTGGGGCTTTGTAGACCCTTTTGTAATGACGAACGTGCATGCGCATCTGTCTTCGCCTCCGCCAGCCCTCGATTCGTTTGAGTATGCGGTCGGTTATCAGGAATTGTTGAATTTCGGTGGTGCCGAAGGTCAGTATCCGACGTTGCGATCCAAACAAGATACTGTCACAGGAATCTTCTGGGCTTATGACGGAACTCCCGGCCTGGGAACTCCGCCACGACTTTACAATCAGGTTGTGCGCACCATTGCAATTCAAAAACGCAACACGGTTGAAAGCAACGCACGCCTGTTTGCCCTGGTCAATCTGGCGATGGCGGATGCCGGAATTCAATGCTGGTACACCAAGTACTATTATGAACTCTGGCGTCCCATTGTGGGAATTCGGAACGGAGACAACGATACCAACGAATTCACAACCGGCGATCCAACATGGCGTCCGTTGGGTGCACCGGCCACTAACGGTGCTGGCGACGGAGTGAATTTCACGCCTCCATTTCCGGCCTATGGTTCGGGCCATGCGAGTTTTGGCGCGGCGGCATTTTCTATCACTTCCCGTTTTTATGGCACGGGCGACATTCGGTTCCGATTTACCTCAGACGAATACAACGGCATCAATCGAGGAAGTGACGGCAAGGTTCGTCCCGTGATAACGCGCACGTATAACAGTCTGGATGAAGCGATCCTCGAAAATGCCACCAGTCGCATCTTCCTTGGAATCCACTGGCCGTATGACGCTTCCGGAGGAATCGACTCGGGAATCGAAATCGCCGACGAAGTCTTCAATTCCGTGCTGACACGAAGACGACCGCAATAGTCGTAACCGTCGTGGTGCGCTGCTCAGCAAACGCTGACAGTGTTGTCTTGCGGAGAAGAATTCAGACGACCACTCACCTGCGTTTCAGACCCAAAGGGCCACCCGTTCCAATAGCCTGGCCCGGAGGGCCAGGTCCACGAGCAGAAAAATATTTTCAGGCCCAACGGGCCGGCCATTCGGCATGCACTGGAGATGAACAGCCGACCCGTTGGGCCTCGACGATGGTTTGGTGGCGATTTCCCTGGCCCGCAGGGCCAGGCTATCTGAACTGCTGGCCCTTTGGGCCGAAACACCACAACGCCGTTCGGCCCGACTTAGCAAAACCTTCGCCACATGACGCCGCGCCTGTAATCCGTTGACGGAAGTCTGCTGTGTCAGCACAATGTCTGGTCACCACGTTGCCCATTCTTTTGTTGCTGATTCTTCATGTCGTCCACCATTGTCACGCGCTTCGCCCCCAGTCCGACAGGGTTGCTGCATCTGGGGCATGCGTATTCCGCCCTGTTTGCGTTTGAAGCCGCAAGGAGGAAAGGCGGACGCTTCCTGCTGCGGATTGAAGATATCGATTTCACACGCTGCCGTCGTGAATTTGAAGTGGCAATTCTGGATGATCTGGCATGGCTGGGCATCGCATGGGAAACTCCCGTGCGGCGACAGTCGGATCATCGGCACGAATATGTGACGGTGGCCGAACAGCTTCGAGTTCGCGGATTGGTGTATCCGTGCTTCTGCACGCGCAAAGACATCCAGCGAGAAATCCAGGCCGCAGGCGCCGCGCCACATGGACCGGAAGGACCGATGTATCCGGGTCTGTGCCGCAGCCTTTCAGCCGATGAACGCCAGTCACGGATCACCAGCGGTGAATCTTTCGCCATGCGGCTGGATCTGAACCGTGCGCTTGCGGAAGCTGGTGATCATCTGGAATGGACGGATCTGGAACGCGGCCTGCAGAAGGCTCAACCGGAAATTCTGGGCGACGTGGTCCTTGTGCGTAAAGACATCGGCTGCAGTTATCACCTGGCAGTTGTGATCGACGACGCTCTGCAGGGAGTAACTCGAATCTCACGCGGCGATGACTTATTTGAGGCCACGCATGTGCAACGATTGCTACAGGCGATGCTCGGCCTGCCGACGCCGGAATACCATCATCATGCATTGATCTGTGATCCGGATGGTAAACGCCTCGCAAAACGTGACGAAGCTGAAACTCTGCGCTCGCTGAGATCGCGTGGGCACTCAGCACTTGATTTGCGCAGGCGCCTTGGATTCGGGTAGTCACTGAAGTTTCTACGCCGATTCTTATCATCCGGGATGACTGGATTTTGGCTTCGATGCTTGTAGCATATGGTTCACGTTTCTGTCTGATGGTCATTGGTTGTTGCTTCCTGATGTCGACCGCAAATGGAGAAAACAAATGGGACGCTGGTGCTTAAAAGGCGTTGCCCGTATTACAAAATCTCATCAAAGTCGCCAAGGACGAACGGGTTCAGCGTTCGACCGCCTGGGCGTTGGTGACCCTTGATTCGAAGAACGCCGAAAACGTGAAACTTGCGATGCCGCACCTGCTGAAGGCAACCTCTTCGGACATCCCACTCGTGCGGAAGGAAGCCATGACTGCCTTCACAACTCTGGGACCCGCCGCGATTGCTGCCCTGCCATCTCTGCTTGAGCATGCCGCCAGTGATGCGGACGCATCAGTCCGTATGCAGTCTCTGCATGGTCTGGCGGAGATTCAGGCTCCAGCCTCTCAAGCTCTGCCGGTCGCCATCGCGTCGCTGGATGACCCTGATGCGAAAGTGCGAAATGCCGCTCGTTATTTGCTGGGAATGCTCGGAGCAGAAGCACACGGTGCGGCCCCATTACTACGTGAGACACTTCGTCGCGGAGAAGAACTGGATAAAATGCCTCTCGGCATGGGCTCTGGTGCATGTGGAACCCTCGAAGGAGAATTCTCAGGCGGCAATTCCGCTGTTGCTGACAGCGCTGCAGCACCCGGATCCAAGATTTCGTGTCGAATCCGCCGTCACTCTTGGCACAATCGGAGCCGGATCAAAAGAAGTCCGTGCGGCCTTCGAGGCTGCTCAGAATGATGAGGATCCTCTGGTAAAGGAAGCTGTCATCAAGGCATTGAAGGCTGTCACGAAGAAACCGTAATCACCCAGCGCGGGCTTCGCCCGCAACCCAAAGTAGCCATCACGCTCCGCCGTGATGAGCATTTGTCAGTCGACATTCATCAACCGAGACAGTTTTCCACG
>JAYSPO010000581.1:0-5291 GCA_043722015.1 Candidatus Kuenenia sp.
GTGGTGCCGATTGTCTGGCCGCCGTGGACTCCGCCGCCAGCCATCCACATCGTAAAGCCTGTCGGATTGTGATCGCGACCATTGCCTTTTTCTGACATCGGCGTGCGTCCGAATTCACCGCCCCACACCACCAGTGTCTGATCCAGTAAGCCACGCTGTTTCAAGTCCTTCAACAGTCCGGCAATCGGTTGATCGCTGGCCTGACAAAGCCCTGAGTGATTTGCTTCAATCCCCGAATGCGCGTCCCATTTGCTGCCCGCACCGTGATACAGTTGCACGAAACGTACGCCGCGTTCAATCAGACGTCGAGACAGCAGACACATCCGTCCAAACGTTGCCGTTTCTTTTTGATCCATACCGTACATCGCCTGCGTCTCGGCTGTTTCCTCATCAATCGCCACAGCTTCCGGAGCCTGGGCCTGCATCCGAAATGCCAGCTCATACGCCGCAATGCGGGCGTCCAGTTCTGATTGTTCGGGATGCTGATTTGCGAAGTCGCGATTGAGGCGATCCAGCAGTCGGAGTTTGCTTCGTTGCTGGCTGAGCCCAGAGCCTTCGGGCGGATTGAGGTTTGGAATCGGTTCAGAGCCTTCGTTCAGTCGCACACCCTGATACATGGCCGGCATGAATCCCGCGCTCCAGTTGCGAGGTCCGTTCACGACTGACGACTTGTTGTCCTGCATGACGATGAAAGACGGCAGGTTATTGTTTTCAGAACCCAGACCATACGAAACCCAGCTTCCCAGTGAAGGACGTCCGCCGAGGATCGAACAGGTATTCATCTGACAGACACCGGACGAATGATTAATGCCATCCGCCCAGCAACTGCGAATCACCGCGATGTCATCCACACATTGCGCGGTGTGGGGCAACCAGTCGGAAACCCAGGTCCCTGCTTCACCGTGCCGCTGCCACCGTCTCTTTGATGCCAGCAGCGGCGAATGCGATTCCCCCATCGCTGTGATGACGTCTCCAAAACTGTCCGGCATGCGTTGGCCGGACAATTGGTTCAGCAATGGTTTTGGATCAAATAAGTCGATGTGACTGGGGCCACCTTCCATAAACAGAAAGATAACGCTCTTTGCTGTTGCGGGAAATTGCGTGACACTTCCTGCAAATTTAAGACCTGACGTGACCGCTGACTGTTCGGGAGACTCGGCAAGTAACGCGGCCGCCGCCGTCGCTACAAACCCCGCGCCACCTGTCTGCAGAAATCGCCGCCGGGCGATCGATGAGAGTCGTTCGGGATTCATGGGTTTTCCTCCAGTGTTTTCATCCGCATTCCGCACCAATTGACTGGGCAATTTTAATGTTGACATCGTTTAACGGCGAGCCGCAGGCGTAGGCGAATTCTGCCCTTGCTGGTCCGCCTGCGCCTACGGCTCGCCGTTAAACGAAAAGACGCCAGGAACTACGGCACATAGAATCCGGTAGACTCAGTTACTTCTGCAGGTCAAGAATTGCCTGAGGCAGATCCTTGTCGGCCAGGCCGAGCACACCGCGACCTCCGCTAATGCGATCGTTCACGTCGAACTCAATATCCTCGCTGTCGATCTTCCAGAATTCTTCAATCTTTTCGCGCGAAAGTGGTTTCAACGCACGAATCAGACGAAATCCCACGCCACGCGCTGGATCGGTTGTGTACCACCAGGGACTGCGGGGACGATTGGGATCGTAGGCCTTCCATTCCAGATCGTTCGAGCCCAGGCGAGCGGAGGTGCGGCAATCGGTGGCAGGAAATTCCCATGATCCGCCACGGACCACGCGCGGGTCCGGTTTGTCGGTGCGGACCCAGTCGGCAGCGGCAGCGACCGGTTTGTCCGAAGCTTTGTACGGGCCGTATCCGTCGATGCACCATTCCGCCGCGTTGCCGTGAATGTCATAGAGTCCCCAGGCATTCGGCTTTTTCTGGCGAACGACTTTGGTGCCTTCAGCATTGCTGTTGTCTGCAAACCATCCGTAATCCTCCAACTGTGCCGGATCATCGCCAAAAGAATAGGCGGTGTTGGTGCCAGCCCGGCACGCATATTCCCATTCGGCTTCGGTCGGCAGTCGGAACTGCTGGCCCGTAATCGCCGTCAGCCACTTGGTGTACTGCTTGGCGGCATACTGCGTCATTGAGACCGCCGGCTGCTTTGGATCTTCTCCGTATTCGAACGTAAAATCGGGTTCATACAACGGCGTTGGCGCTGTGATGGCATCAACCTTGTTTTCATCCGTCACGGTCCGGATCCGGCGTTCTTCAAATTCCTTGAGCGACCGGTATAACTGCATGAACAACTTGTATTCTTCCCACTTCACTTCGCATTCGGCCATCCAGTACGGTTCAACAAGGACCTTGCGCGTCGGCCCTTCGTCGTCTTTGCGGCCTGCTTCGGCGTCGCCGCTGCCCATGACGAATTCTCCTCCAGGAATCGGCAGCATGCGAAACATGATTTCCGTGCCGGGGATCGTGACATCATACGGGATCATCCACCCCTGCTCTGTCTTCACGGAAAAACCAGCTGTTGGTTTTTCTTTTGCCATGCCTGGCAGATCGTCCGCGTTGGTAAAACCAGGATTCAGGACAAGGCAGATCAGAACGGTGAAGCAATATCGAAGCATGTGGTCAAAGTTTTCGTTGGTAAGTTTTAAAATTTCTCAACGGGGAGGCGCACATTCGTATTTGAGATTTGAGATTTGAGATTTGAAATACAAAGCGCGGGGCGTTGCCCACGCGGTTAAACGATTTTGCCATCCTCAACCGCGTGAAGTATCATAGTCGAATTCGTGAGAATTTAGATCGTCACAACATTCTGGATGCTGCTGGGTCTCATTGAGACGCAGCCCGAACGGATTATCCTCGCGCTGTTCCCTGGATTCAAGTCGTTTCGAGAAATCAAAGTTCCTCAATTGCCAAACAGCATGGGGCCCAATTGGCTCAGATCAGTCAACAGGCGATCGGGCTTCTTTGCCGGATCCTTCAACACGGTCGCATCGACTTCCAGGCCTGATTTTTCGGCAACAAGCAGAGCCGTTTTCATACCCACAGCGCGTGCGGGAACAAGATCTGTCGTCAGGCGGCAACTGACATGCAGAATTTCTCGTGCTTCGACACCGAGCGTTCTCAATCGATCGACAGCATGAACGTACAAGGATCGCGACGGTTTTTTGACGCCGAAGTCGTGGGACAAAATGATGGTCTGCGGACGGAAGAGTTCGTACAACGGAGGCAGCGCCCCCTGCATTGCCAGCGCACGCAGCGTTTGCACCAGCGTGAAGGATTGACCGTTGGACAGAAATCCCTGCAGCAGTTGATTACCCGCGAGGTCCGTCATGGCCTGCACAGCGCCCGCACGGGCTTCAGTACCTTGCAGGCAACTGTAAAAAAAATACGCTACCTTTTCACTGAACTCATCCAGATTGCCGTACAATCCTTCGTCGAAGGTATACTCCTTCTCAAACAGCCGCATGATAATGTTGCCCCAGGTTTCGACCAGATTCACCTCTGTCACGTCGCCTCGAGCGGCCCCCTGCATCGATTGACGCTCGATGGTGCTCTTGTACAGTCCAATCATCGACTGCCATGGCGGCCCGGGCTTGCGGTACATGTGATTCCACATGTTGAATTCGTGAATCGTCTTGTCGAGCGCAATCTGTAACCGCACTTCATCATCCGGAAATAGCGTAAAACGTCCGTCGGAAACGCGCAGCAAAGTGCCGTAGACGTCCCAGAGGACAGCTCGGATGTCCGGAAGATGTTTGACCGAGGGCGTCGCCGGTACCGCTCTTGGCGCAGGAACCTGCGGCCAGATGAGTCGGCGTTCATCCAGGTGGTCAGCGTATTCGGCCAGAGACTGCGGCATGAGAGATTTGGAAAAAGGAAGGTCGTGACGGACAGTAAAGGGTCGGCGGTTTATACAGTACGCTGCCTTGAATGTTTAGCCTCCACACCATCGGCGTAAGTGAAGCGGGTTTCCTGTACCTTGGACATTCATGTCCGAGTTCTCGCCAGTCCGTATCCCACGGCCAAACGACGGACATGAATGTCCATCCTACAGTTGAATTTGCTCAGACCGACGGTTGTTGTTGCGTCATGCAATGAAAGGCTCCCAGCCCCCAGATCAGGTCAATGGCGTCCACGCCTGTGATCGTTCGGTCCGGATAACAATCCTGCAGCAACTGCATCGCGTCATCGTCCGCAGGATCACCAAACGTCGGCACGATCACTGCGCCATTTGCCAGGTAATAGTTGCAGTAACACGCTGGCAGACGGTTACCGTCCAGGAACTTCGGCTGCGGCATGACTAACGGAATCGGTTGCAGCGATTCACCGCCGCTGTTGCGGCCCGCAGCGACGGCTTCAAAATTGGCTCGCAGATCCGCCGCTTCCGGCGCGTCCGGATGACACGGGCCCGCCACGAGAACTCGACGTTCGTCCACGAATCGTGCCACCTGATCGATGTGACCGTCCGTGTCGTCACCGATGATGCCATGCCCTGGAATCCAGACGACGTTGCGGGCCTGCAACCAGTGCTTCAGTACTGCTTCCATGGATTCGCGTGTCGCTCCGGCATTGCGATTCGGATTCAGCAGGCAGCTTTCTGTCGTGAGGATCGTGCCCGCCCCGTTGCCTTCGATCGCACCACCCTCCAGAATCAAGTTCGGCCTCAGGCTGCGAATCTGCAGACGTTCACCAATTCGGCGCGCCGTCAGTTCGTCAAGATCCCATGGCGGATATTTGCCGCCCCAGGCATTGTAGTTCCAGTCGATGATCACACTTTGGCCAGCGGCTGCTGTACCTTCGCAACCCGTGAGGAAAATCGGTCCATGGTCGCGACACCACGAATCATTGACCGGGATGTCGATCAGCTCGGGAACAAAATGGCTTCCATGGCGACTGCACGCCGCATCGATCAACGGCCGAGCGGATTCCGCGACACTCGCACCTCCAGCAAGAATCCGCACTGGTTCGAAGCGTGCAATCGCGGCGACAAATTCCGCAAAGGCCGCAGGAATCCGATCAAAGATGCCCGGCCAGGTGTCCGGATTCACCGGCCATGCGACCCATGTTGCGTCGTGCTGTTCCCATTCTGCTGGCCAGCGATAATCAGAGAGAGTGTTCATTCGGCCTTCATCTTTTTTTGACTGTACCGTGTTCTGTGTGTCCGCCAGTTGAAGCGAGGTTGCCAGACCTGGAACCACGAATGAACACAAATCGCATTCTTAACCACGGAGGGCACGGAGATCACGGAGGGAATCGCGGCAAGCATACGGTCAGTATGAAATCGAGAATGCAATTTTATTGCCCC
>JAYSPO010000582.1:0-1993 GCA_043722015.1 Candidatus Kuenenia sp.
TTGTCTGAACACAAGGTGCCAGAGCTCAAACATCCAGTCCCATGGTGCGCTTAGGCGAGCGACGGTTTAAGCCGCCCCGGTCACGTCGCTGAATTTGTCACAATTCAGGGGAGATCTTAATTCTCACGAATTCAGCTACGGTAAATTCTTTTCTTCAGCTCGCCTCAGAAGGTCCTTTGCCATGAAATTCCTGTTTGCCTTCAGCCTGTTTTTGCTTATGACTCCGGATGTATCCACGGCAGTTGCTGAGGATTGGAGAAGCATTAATCCGGACGTCATCTACGGCCACAAAGCCGGTATGGCGTTAACATACGACGTCGTCCGTCCGACCAGAGATGCGAACGGGGCGGCGGTCCTGTTTATGGTCAGCGGTGGCTGGGTTTCCACATGGGGACCGCCGGAGAATGTCATCCGCGCAGAAAAACGTTCCCTGAATCTGTTCGAAAAGATCGTCGACCGCGGCTACACCCTGATTCTTGTCCGACACGGCAGTAGCCCATACTTCAAAGTCCCCGATGCGGTGGCTGACGTGAAGCTGTCAATTCGGCATATTCGAGGCCACGCAGGCGATTACGGAATTGATCCTGATCGCATCGGTGTCTGTGGAGGCAGCGCGGGCGGACATCTTTCACTGGTACTCGGCACCATGGGCAATGACGGCGATCCCGGTTCGAAAAGCGAAGTGGAACGTGTTTCAAGTCGGGTTCAGGCGGTTGCGGCCTATTTTCCACCTACCGATATGCGTGAATATGTGAACCACAAAACCCTCAGCAAGCAGTTTCCCGCTGTCGTATTTCCCGATGACCAGGCGCCTGGGGTGTCTCCACTTTTGGCGGTCACAAATGACGACGCTCCGACGCTGCTCATTCACGGAGATAAAGATGAGCTCGTTCCGATTTCACACAGCGAGCGATTTCTCAAAGCAATGCACGATATTGATGCAACCTGCGAACTGATCGTGATGAAGGGGGCAGCGCATGGCTTTCCCGGAGACCAGGGCGTTCAGGCCGAAACCGCATTACTCGACTGGTTCGACAAGTACCTTGCAAAATCCGAAGATGCAAAATAGCCTGACGCGGGCGTCCCCCAAAACCAATGTGCCCCGACACTCCGTGGCGGGAATTCTCGCCACAGAGTCACGACCAACAACCAGACCCTGCGAAAGTACAGCGAGCATGAGTCAGAAAATCATAATTGATGCTGATCCGGGAATCGCCGATGCCCTTGCCGTCCTGGTGGCGTTAGCAGATCCCTCGATCGATGTGATGGGGCTCACCGCAGTTTCGGGCAGCGTCTCCGGCGTTCAGGCAACCCGCAATCTGCACTATCTGATCGGGCTGGCAGATCCTTTACGACATCCGCGGGTGGGACAGTCCGATATCGCAGAATCGCCGTCCGATCATATTCCGGCGGGCATGCCTTTGCAACAATCCCTGAATGGGCGGATGGGGCTTGGCGACGTTGATCCGCTGGTACCGGACCTGCACAATCGACGAGAATCCCCGAAGCTCCTTGTCGAACTGGTGCGTGAGCATCCTCAGGAGATTCGCATCGTCACATTGGGTCCGTTGACGAATGTGGCCATGGCATTCGATCTGGACCCTGATCTTCCGCTGCTGCTGAACGGATTGATCTGTCTGGGCGGAGTCACGCGGCACAGCGGCGATGTGACATCCACGGCGGAATTCAATATGTGGTCCGATCCCCAGGCCGCTCGCGCCGTCATGCGGTCGCCGGTCGGAAAAATTATCGTCCCGCTCGATGTCAGCAATGATCCGTGCCTGACGTTTGACGACATTGATCGCTTAAGCGGACTCATTCCTTCCACACCCGTCGGTGAGTTTGTGATCGGCCTGTTGCAATTCGCAGTTCGTGCCAATCGGCAGTTCCTGCCCCGCGAAGAAGTCCCGCTCCCCGCCGCCGCCGCCCTGGCGATTGCCGCACATGCCACAAAGTTTGTGACGGAGACCGTGGCCCTGGATGTCGAAACCAC
>JAYSPO010000583.1:0-2170 GCA_043722015.1 Candidatus Kuenenia sp.
ACGGCGCTGCGCTTGGTCCGGCCTACAGACTAGCGCCAGCCGTGCAGAATTACTTCGGCACCTGCTCTTCCAGTAGTCGAATCTGTGATTCCACGTCACTGAAACGCGATGGCCATGCTGTGCGCCTCAGTGTCTGCAAGGACTGTTTGGCTGCGGTGAATTGTTTCTCGTGAATCTGAGCTTCGGTGAGTTTCAACAGACCCGTCGGTTCCAGTTTGCGATAGCGGGCCACTTGTTCCCAGTGCGGGACCGCTTCGGCCCAGCGGTTCTGAGTCTGCCGGAGTTCGGCCATCGCGGCGTGCGATTCGGCTTCATTCGGGGATGATTCGATGATCGATGTAGCGGCACGTTCGGCTTCGGCAGGATTGTCTGCCATGCGTGTGGCGAGTTGCTGATAAAGTGCGAGATCGTGCTGCTGCAGGTCGATGAGTCTGAGGAGCTGCGCACTCGCTGCGGCTTTGTCTCCAACGGCGTCGTAACACGCGATCAGGGCCTGATGTGTTTCCTTGTCATTGGGCTGCAATTCCAGAGCAAGATTGAATTGAGTCATCGCCTTGCGATGTTCATTGCGATTCTGATACGACTGACCAATCGCTTTGCGGAGGATCGGATTGTCCTGGCCGGACTGAGCGGCCTCCGCATCCAGCTGAGCTACAAATGCGTCCAGATCTTTCGAGGCATTCACGGCGCTGCGGAGAGCGTTCAGCGCGTAGGTTCTGTATTCGTGCCGAGCGTCCCAGCACACAATCGAAGACATCGCGGCAGTGACGGCTTCTTTGGTATTGCCGAGGGCAGATTCCGCGCTGGCAAGATTCTGGTAATACTGGGACAGCGTGTTGTCGTTCAATCCGCTGCCAGGGTTTGCCCGTTGATACAGCGCGATCGCCTCGGTGAAGTACTGTTGGGCCCGCTTCCAGTCGCTCACGCCGATGAAACCCGAGGCGAACATCGCTACGTTGCCTTCCGTCCACCGCCCGCCCGTATGGAAGTGAGCGATGGTCTGCGTGATCAATGTCTGCAACTGCTCAAGGCGTTCGGTGTGAAACAAGGCGGCCATCAGATCGATGCGGTACTGCATCGAATCCGGATGATGTTTCACGAGTGGTTCCAGAATCGGAATCATTTCGGCAAAGCGATTTGTTTCCCGCAGCCATGTGACCAGCGTGTACTGTTCGGATTCGTTCAGGAGCGCGTTGCCGTGCGCGATATGCAGGATTTCGATGGCGCGCGGCACCATGGCAAGTCCATTGCGAAGATACTGAGCGACGGTCATCGCGCGACGTCCGGAGCCACGCCTCTCGTTGAGGACACGTTCAGCAGTAGCAGCAAACACAGCCGCCTTTTCGGTCCAGAACTCAGTGTAACCAATGTAGAAGATCTGGAAGTGATTCGATTCCCCGGTACGCAGGTAATACTCGAGGCGGGCGACCGTGAGCTTCAAGACACGATCATCCAGGTCCGTACTGCCAGCCTGAGCCCTGCGACCCGACAGCTCGGATCCAAAGGTATTCCACGCATTGTCGTACTGCGCTTCAAACCGTTGCGGATACTGTTCCATACGTTCGACGACATACTGCAGACATACTTTTGCATCCAGCACGTCACGAATGAGCTGCATTGGATGCGTTGCCGTGTTGCGGTACTGCTGCTGTTGTCGTTTCAAAACGGCTGGCATCGTTTCGAACGCGAACTTCCGGACCGCTTCCTTTGTTCCGGGCAGCTGATGACGATGTGCCGTGTCAAATGTTCCTGTCAGTCGCGTCACAAGAGTGTACCGTACGTTTTCGTCCGGAGCGGCATCCAGTTCGGCAAGGCTCAGCGCGACAATCGGTGCAAACAGGTTGGCTCGCCCGGTGCCGATCGAGACAGCTCCGTCGTGTTCCAGTGCGTGATTGTAGAGCGACATCATGCGGTCCTTCAGCCATTTTGTTTGCTCCGTGTTGACCGGCTGAGCCATACACCGCTGCAATAGCTGTTCGCCGGCTGCATGGCGATTGGCTCCTTCCAGCAGCGTGACATAACGGCTGAGGATTTCGTTGTCGGCAAAGGGCCACTGATCGTTATTGGCCTGCGTATAGTCTCGGACTTCGATTTCCATCTGCCGCAGAGCTTCATCGCGTTCGCCATAGCTGAAGAACAGCAGCTGACAGAGATCCATTGTGATTGACAG
>JAYSPO010000584.1:0-1075 GCA_043722015.1 Candidatus Kuenenia sp.
AACCGGCAGTCGGCTGCCGGCCGCTGGTGAAGGAAAAACAACATGAATGATTGGTACGAAAGTCTGAGGGGCGTGCAAAGCTTGGGAAGCCAGGTTGCAAGTCCCGGAAGTCTTGCAGGCCTGCACGAAGCACGTCGCAAGCACATGGGCCAGTTCTTCACTCCGGACGCAATCGCGTCATGGATGTGGAAAATGGTCGAGAAGGAGTTGAACAGCGTTGCCGACGCGGAACGCGGGTACAAGGCAAGCGTCGTCGACACGAGCGTTGGCAGTGGGCGTCTGTTGCAGTTCTGCTCGCCAGAAAAGCACATCGTCGGCGGAATGGACATCGATACAGTATCGCTGTCGCAGGTGCAGACAGTGTTTGAGGCAGCAGGATTCGAGTGCCACTTCGAGAACTGCGGAATGGAGTCAGCAAGCGTCAACAGATGGACGCTGGCAATCATCAACCCGCCGTTCACGGTACATCTGGAAAGCCCGCTGCTAGAAAGCTACCCGTGCACCACGTACGGGAAGTTTGGGCCGGACACATCGACACAGAGCGACTACTACGCGTTGTCTCAGGCGCTCGAAGCTGCAAGCGGCGTCGTTGCTCTGGTACCGCGGACTGTCGCAGAGAAGGTCTGGAACGATCCTGGCCTGGTTGATCTGCAGGCGATCGTTCACGAGGATGTCAAGGACGCCTCAAAATCGAAGAGCAGGCTGCACGCACGCTTTGATCTGCCAACAGACTCGTTCAAGGACGAGGGTGCTGTGGTCGAGGTCAGTGTCTTGGTGTTCGGCTATAGCAAGGTTCTGCTGAGCAATCGGACTTTGAAGGCCGTCTCATCGCTGGTAAACGTGGAGTCGACTGGTGATCTGGGTCTGTGCAGGTTCAGCGGCGAACCCAGGCTGAAGCAGAAGGGACTGGAGGACACGGGACCGACGATCGATGTTCCGGTCACTGGAAACAGCGAGGTTAGGCTGGCACACGACAGGAGCAAGCTGAAGCTGAAGTTCAAGTGCGGCTTCACAAAAGCTCGCGTCATGAATGCAATCCTCGGCCATTGTATCTACAGCACGAGGGATCACAGAC
>JAYSPO010000585.1:0-4129 GCA_043722015.1 Candidatus Kuenenia sp.
GGTGGGAGATTCCTGCGTCTTCCCATCGCGGCCGGTGACGGCGTGCAATTTCGCGGGAAGGTATTCGAACGGATCTTCTGTGTTTTTGAATTGCCCCTTCAGCTCTTCAAAAATTCCGTAGCCGCGGGCGGTGTACGGGCTGACCATGATGTAGTCAGCGGTGGCGAGTTCAGAAAACGGACGATCGTTGCGGACGATGTAAGAAATCAATTCGAGCGGTTCCCTCAGCAGAGCATCGCGGTAGACGTCGGCCATTTTCCATCCCGCCCGCTGACGTTCAGCTTCCGGGAGATGACTGAAATCATAATTCTGATACCACAGCCGAGTCTTTTCGAAGTGATCGTACGACAGCAGCGTTTCGGCGTTGTCTTCGATGCCGACGGTCAGAAAAATGTCGTTGAAGCCTTCTTTCAATCGTGTGTAAAACGTATCCTCCCGCATGAGGCTGTCAAGGATGGGATCAATGGCAGCAAGACCGCCCTGCTCCACCGCCGCGAATTCTTCGACCGAAGGTAGTCGCCCGACAAGTGACAGCGTGACTCGCCGCAACAATCGCGGCAGCGTGATCATCGTGACGCCGTCAAAAAATGGCGGCGCGTTGTAGTCACTTTCCGCAACCTCCGGAGCCGGATCGTCGGTTCGCGGCGTCATCCGCCGCACGAAGCGATCCAGAATCTTGTAGCCGGTCGAGTCTGGCTTCAGCACCTGACCGCCGCCATGTTCAAGTTCGCCGATGACCTTTTGCAGCAGTTGCGACTGATCGCCAGACGTAATTTTTGCCACAGCCTCAAAGGCCGCTCGATTTCGGGCCAGCATGGCAACTTCGTCGGCGATTTCAGTCGGTTTCTCCAGGACAAATTCACTGTCCGCCGCATCTCCATCCTTGTTGTGACACCGGAGACACGTTCTCTCTCCGACCTTGGCCCAGACTTCGTCTTCGAAGAAACGATCGTTCACGAGGCAGCCAGGTGTTGCCTGCCCCAGCGGCGAAGGATTCGTCTGCCCGGCTGCGATATGGCCAAATGACGTCGCGACAATGAAACTCACAAACAGAATGGCTTGTCGATGCAATAAAACCAGTGCTTCTGTTTGTTTGGATTGATCGCACATCACAGTGATCCGGAAGGAAGGTCCTGGAAAGCCAGGGGAAAATGATTGCGGAACGTGAATATCTCACAATCACCGCTTGTCTTCTGCCACAAACTTTACCGGGAGTGGAATATCCAGGGTATCCTTGTTCGCCTTGAAACCGTCGCCGTCGATATCGACGAAGACGGGATTGTTGAGGGCTGCGGGATGCTGAGCGCCCCACATCGGGCCCATGACATCGCCGATCAACTGAGTTCGATGACCGGTGAGGACGACGAGATGAGCGTCCTCCGTGAGTTCAATCTCCACGTCGTGTGCAAACTTCAAGGCATCCTTGCCGAACATGTCCGGATGCGTGTCACGGCTGAACGTCAGGTTGGCATGTCTGCGCCCGTTCACGAGCACGATGACAGTGTCGATGTCGAACCAGTTCGGACACTGCACTTTGATCGAGGCGGTGATTTTCTTTGATTTTGCCGCAAGATCCTGACCGGCAATGACCGTACCGTCGGAGTTGCCCGTTTCTCGAAATGTGACATCCAGATATGGTCCGTTCGACATGACGATTTGCCCATTTCGTGCTTTGTCGCGCATTTCGTCCAAACTGATTTTTGCCGGATCATCCGTGCCGGACTTTACCCAGATTCGCAGTCCACCGGACCCATGATAATTGTAGTGAGCATCGGTATTCACAACGCCATAGATGCGAAAACCCTGATTCAGCAACTGCAGCCAGTTGAGGGCCGTCTGATTGCCGGTCTCCTTGCCTCCATTGATTTGGTATCGCGTTGGATTCAGCAGCGGATCGATGGGATGAATTTCAGTAACGTTCATGATGCCGAATGATCGGGAATACCCTTCGTCCGATTTTTGATCTCCGTCGCGATCATAAAACAGCCAGCCGATGTCCGGATGATTTTGCTGAATAAGTTTCACGCTGTTGCTGTCCCAGGCGGCGATGCGTTCCATTTGTGTTTCAGGACTGACGTCCGTCACGGGAGCACCGCCGTCCTGAGTCCGAGGCCGATAGGTCAGTGGAAACACATTCTGATGATTCAAAGGTAATGGCGTTCCGGTGAGTTCCATGCCGGAAACAGTCGCCAGGAATGGTTCCAGCCCCAACGCCTTGATGTGATCGATATACGTGCTGACACGATTGTGTTCTGTACACGGAGCGAATTCGACATTTTCAGCTGCAAGATTCAACACGCGGCCTCGCTGGCTGCTGGTGTTGTCTCCGGAGGGTGAACTGTGGCTGTGAAAATCGGCACTCACCCAGCCCGGCGATTCGATCACGCGCGTAATGGCGACTTTCAGGTCACTGGTCTTGCCAGGCTGCACGGTGAGTTTTGTGAATTCTGCGTTGTACTCCGGTCCATGACTGACCGTGATGTCGTACTCACCAGCAGCCAGTTCCGTCCGGACTTTTCCGTTCGCAGTGTATGCCAGGTTCCGAACGAAGTGTTCACCAGTTTCGGGCCCCCAATTTGGCGTCGGCGTCTTGTCGTTGCCCTTGAATTCGATCTTCGCCGGAATCGCACGACCCTCGGCGTCGGTGACTGTAATCGATGCAGTGCCGGGATGATAATCGGGCAGTTCGAGCACATGTTTGCCACCGCCGGCAAGCGTCAGCTTCTGCATGGAGAAATCCTGACCTGCGACTGAGACGGTGGCTTCGCATGTTCCTGACGGAAGCCGCCGAATGACGGAGCCATCTTCTCCGGCGACAACAGTTCCCCAGGATTCATCGCCACACTTGAGCGAGATTCGTGCTCCGCTGACGGGATGACCGTCAGCCTGAACGGTCAGTTTCGTCTCAATAAGTTTGTCGCCCATTTCGCGAGCGTCCAGGTAATCTGCCATCACGCCGGAGAGATCCTGGGCGACAAACAGCCAGCGCGCCATCGAAAACGTTTCGCTCGGCTTCACCACGACCGGCTTGCCATCGACCGGTTCGTACACCAGCACCGATTCGCGCGCGTTGCTGTTGCAGCGGATTTTGAATCCCGGGGCATAGACACCGTAGGCCTGCTGCCAAAAAATGTCATGAAACCAGAACAGCTCGACCGTTCCATCAGGAGTCTTCGGCATGTCTTCTTTGCCAGCGTCAGCTCGCAAATCGTCTTCCAGGACCAGCGTCAGATCAGCGTTCGTTGTGTTAGTCCAGACAGATTCCACTTTAAGGTATGACTTGTCGGCTTCCAGTGAGTAACTGACCTTGAGGCCTGGTTTTTCGTTCGTACCTGCTGCTGCAACACTCAGCAACGCTGCGCCGGATTCCGTTTTCACGCCATTGACGACCTCGACAGCACCAGAAACTTCGATCCCCGTTTCATCACCAAATGCAAACGCCCGTCGCGCGGGATAAAACGCGCTCAACTGATCACTCTCACGCTTCCGAGTCGTCAGATCAATCAGACAACCACCGACGGTGCGGACTGTCATGTTGGCATTGCGAGTTACCACCGGCTTCGCAATCACAGCTCGCACATGCGAATTCTGCAGCACGAGATCGCCGTAAATCGCATCGACTTCCTTACCCTGCGGAACCAGAGCCTCCCAGTTGGCTTCGTTGAGTCCTTCGACGACGACAGGGGCGAGTCCTTCCACGGCGAAAGGAGATTCATCGGCAGCGGCTGAACAATGCGTCAGGCACATGCACAAGGCTGCGGGCAGAATCAGGGCGGTGACGCTGCGGAAAACAGCGATTCGGCGGAAGTGCGCAGAGACAGTCATGGCAAGGCTCCTGTGGATGGGGACGGTCGAGGAAGTGTCATCATTTCCGGATCGGCTCCGAATAACAAGCGTGCAGCAAAATTCGCTACGAATTTCGGCACGCACGTGAATCAGAAATGCCCCGGCGAGCGGCATGCGTCAGCTTGCCGGTACGTTGGCGATCTGTGTTTGGTAGGTCCTTTCTGCCGGAAAGGACTTTCGCCGTAAGGCGAACCGCCATGGGTCGCACATCCGCTCCACGTCGCCGCGTGGCCGTCCTTTCGACTGCGACTCGTCGCTGGTCGCGGCGTGGCCGCGAAGTCCT
>JAYSPO010000586.1:0-1459 GCA_043722015.1 Candidatus Kuenenia sp.
TTTGCTGAAGCTGCAGAGGATCCGGATTGCGATAACGCATAAAAGAGACCCAGCGCAGGAGATGCAGATCGCGCAGGCCGCCGGGAGATCGTTTCAGATCCGGCTCCAGCTGATTCACCGAATTACCGCGGGTCATCCATTCTTCACGCCGCGATGCGACCAGTCGCAGGATCATGGGTTCCGACCGATCGAGGAACACCTTCGAGCGAACCTGTTGCTGAGCTGTCTCAGCGAGCTGTTCGTTGCCGCACAGAAATCGCGTTTCGATCATCGATGTTGCAAACTGAATGTCATCGATTGCAAACTTCACGACGTCCGCAACCGTCCGGACACTCGACCCCAGCTGGGCACCAGCATCCCAGCAGTCGCGCACTACGGCCGACAAAAGTCCCTGAGTGCTGGCCTGCTGTTTTGCGTCCACCAGGAACAGCAGATCGATGTCTGAAAACGGAGCAGGGCGACGGCGACCGTTGCCGCCGACGGCGAGGATCGCAAATGACGTCGATAAAACGCCCGGATGAACAATCTGCTGCTGACTCACGATTTCGCGGATGAATTCATCAACCTGATCGGACTGCCATTGACAGCACGCAATCCCGCCTTCACCTGCTGATCGGCGTTCACCCACGCTGTTCCGCATCGCCAGCAAAGAGGCGCGTCTTTGCTGAATACGGCTGTTGATCGTTTGAAGATTTGGTTTTGCTTCGGTCACATCAAACTCGGTAATGTAAGTCTTTTCTGCCGGAAAGGACTGTGTTTGGTAGGTCCTTTCTGCCGGAAAGGACTGTGTTTGGTAGGTCCTTTCTGCCGGAAAGGACTGTGTTTGGTAGGTCCTTTCTGCCGGAAAGGACTTCGCGACTTGTCGCGACCTGCGACCAGACACGGGTTGACTGATATAAAACCTGTCGCCGTTGAGCGGACGTCCGCTCATTGGTTCGCCTTGCGGCGAAAGTCCAGCCCGGCAGGCTGGACCTACTCATGTCACTCACTCATCCCGCACAACTCTGCGGCTCTTCAATTCAAATCGAGGAAACTCACCAGGGGCCACCGCACGGACATCGACGATAAATCCCAGTCGCTGCCGCAAGGCCGACTGGACGCGTTCCAGTAATTGTGCGGCAGTATCGGCGGCCTCAATGGTGGGTTCAATCGCGACGCAAAGTTCCTGCATCGCGCGCACAGTCCTGAGTTCAATTCGAAATTCGGCCACCTCCGCGATTTCGCGCACGACAGCTTCGATGCTCGACGGAAACACATTGTTACCCCGCACGAACACCATATCGTCCGAACGGCCAAGAATGCCGCCGTCGAGCCATGTGAGTTTTCGACCGGCGGGATCGTCTGCGGTCGAAGCTTTCACAAGATCGCGCGTGCGATAACGAATCAGCGGACTACCAATTCGCCCCAGATTCGTGACGACAAGCTCGCCGATTTCACCAGGCGCGACGGGTGTCAATGT
>JAYSPO010000587.1:0-11025 GCA_043722015.1 Candidatus Kuenenia sp.
ATCGAATTCGTTTAACCCGATGCCAAAGGCGAGGCAATTCCGTGCGAATCCTCCCCTTCGGGTCGGGTTAAACGATTAAATCAACAGACCGCTAGCGGGCTGTTTATTTGGTTGCGTATTGAGCATTTTCGTTTAACGGCGAGCCGCAGGTTGATTTAATGGGGTCAGGCCGTCATGAAGGGGTCTGACCCCATTAAATCAACCGTTGTCCGGTGACGGGCAAATCGCAAAGTAGCCGTTACACTCCGCCGTGACGAGCCTGGAATTTTGCCACGTGAATGGAACCCCTACGTTGAATGTCCTTCAACCGTGCCGGGCAGATCGTGGAACTCTGTCCTGGTTGATGAATGTCGATTGACAAATGCTCATCACGGCGGAGCGTGATGGCTACATTAGTTTGCGCGTGAAGCCCGCACTGGGTTGTTTTCAGACACATTCACCGGCGACTGGCGCCGAACCGCTCAATCAATCAATAACTGCATGGGGTTAGTGTGACGTGAAAGCCGCGAACTGCAACCAAAAAAATAAGTCCCATAGATTCTATGGGACTTATCAGTGTTTTGAATTGTCGATCGTGCCCCTACGCTTCGCGACGTTTTCTGCGAACAGGCAGCATCGCCAGTGCGAGGATCGACACCGCAGCGGAAGTTGTTTTGCTGGTTTGTGACTCCGCTGCTGAGTCATGGAACAAGTTGCTCGACATCATCACTGACGCCGCGCTTGATGGATCGGCAAGCGATTCCATCAGATCCTCAATGGCAGCCACTGGCATCGTGACGTCAGAAACCGGAGGCAGAACAGGTTCGGTGACCGTCACTGTTGATGCAGATGTCTCGACGGCCGCCACTTCTGCGGTTTCAGTTTCGGGCTCAACTGGAATTTCTACAGCTGCATAGTACTCTTCGGCAGACTGCAGCTTTGCGGGTTCGACAAGCTTGAGATCTTTCAGGTCAAGTGATGCAGAAATCACGAAGCTCTGGAAGTTACTCCAACTGCTTGGCGTGCCCAGTGAGTTGAATGCCCGAATCCAGACCCGATACGTTCCTGGTCTGAATGCCTGACTGTCGGGCAGCGTGTAGTACGCGATCTTGCCTGTAGGATCCAGTGCGAACGACTTCACTTGCAGCACGATCGTTTCATTTCGTACCAGATCGCGCACAAGGATTTCGTAACGGTAGGATGCCTTATCATGACTCCACTGAAAGGTCGGCGTGGTATCTTTGGAAGTCCCTGTAGGACCGATAATCGTCGGTGTCGTGGGATTTGGCACGTCGATGCGAACGCTGTACGGCGCGCTCCAGTCGCTCTTTTCGCCCGAGCTATTGACTCCTCGAACCATGGCGACATAAATATGTTCCGCCAGCCGCTGATCGTTAGGGATCGTATATGACTTGACTTTGATATTCGTCACGCTGATGACGCTGGTCTTGTTCAGAGTGACATTGTCAAGTCGGAATTCGTAAAATGGTGCATTCAGATCATCTCGCCACGCGAATGTCGGATTCGGGTTTTCCACGGAACCTGCAGGATTTGCAACAGGCGCTGTGATGACCGGAATACTTGGTACTGGTTCGTCGAGCGTGAAGACGTAGGTGGCACTCCATTCACCGACTTCATTCGCACTGTTGATCGCTCGTACAAAGGCGCGATAATTGCCCTGCGGCAGATTCTTCAAAGCCACATACTGCGTGTCGGTGAGATTCTGCTCGCGAATGATCTGTGCCTGTCCGGTGGTGACGTTGTTGACCCACAGGTCGTACTTGACCGCGCGGTCAGCTGTCGTCCATTTGAAAGTAGGATTGGCAGTGGTAATTGTCAGGCTGCCATTGAGACCGGTTGGCCCCACCATTTTGGGTGTGCCTGGAGGCAACACATCGACTGTGAATGAATACCCAGCACTCCAGGGACTGTATTCATTATTGCCATTTGCCGCTCGCACCCATGCCATGTACGAACCCTGTGCCATCGCGGGAGGGTCAAAATAAGGCGTCAGGCGGGAGATATTTTCGCGACGAATGTACTGAGCCGTGCCGGTCGTCAGATTATTTACCTGCAGATCATACCTTGCGGCACCCTGGACGGCATTCCAGACAATGCGGGGATTGACGCTGGTTGTGACCGGCATCGGAGCCGTGATTTTCGGAGCAACGGGAATCGGCGCATCGATCGTGAAATCGACAGAATCACTCCAGGCACTGGATTCGCCGACAGCGTTAAACGCCTTGACCCATACCCGGTACACGCCGTCCGGCAGCGGATCAAAATGAACGTACGTAGTCCCGGCATAGGCCGTTCGATAAATGACTCTCTGTTGTGTCGTGACACTGTTTACCCAGATATTGTAGTTGCTGGAATTGGCGTCTGCGGTCCATTCAAACGTCGGGAAGGAATCAGCAATGTCTCCGACGGGACGAATCACGCGTGGTTTTGCCGGTGACGGAATATCAATCGCGAAATCGACAAAATTGCTCCAGGCGGAGAATGTGCCATCAACGGCAATCGTGCGAACACGAGCCCGATAATTTCCTTCCTGGAATTGATATATGGCCATGTGGCTGGTGCCAATCACGTCCTGAGTGTAGTAGCCGATTCGATTCAGTGTAAGGTTATCGACCTGAAGTTCATAGTGATCAGCGTTTGCCCCGATCGTCCATTCAAAGAATGGCACGGCTTGGGTCAGTGTCCCCACCGGGCCGATCATCGTCGGTGTTGACGGCAGCGGAATCACGGTGCCGGTGAGTGTGTACTGGCCGATCGCACCGTACTCCCCGGTGCCCGAAACGGCAACGTAGTGCCTGCCCACACCCACAGCCACTGAGAACGTGGCAGACAGTGATGTGGTGGGAGAAATCTGAGTTAAAAGCACACCTGAAGAATTGTACAAACTCAGCACAAGATCCAGGTTAGTGCCGAAGGTCAGAGCCAAGTCGTTGTAGCGTGTTCTCAGGTTGAGTCCATCGACCGAAAAACTGATTGTCCCGGTATTTGTCTCAAATTCAAACATATCCACATCGCCATTTTGCTCCAGCACTCCGTTAACTGAAAGCGTCGGACCAGATGTTGGGATCCGGAAGGCCGTGGCGATCGTATTGCCGTAATCATCCGTGCGATATTGAACCGTCCGATTTGCGGATCGAGTCAGGTAAGCCAGATCATCCTGAATTGACGTCGCAGAGGTGCTGCTTGTTCCATTCCACCAGGTGTCACGCATCGTGTAGTAGCCAACACCCATGATCGGGGCCAACGCTGCATCCCCCGGATTGTACTCGGCAGTTTTAACGCCGTTAGCATCATACGTGCTCTGGTGCAGAAGGCCAAATGTGTGGCCGGATTCATGGGAGGCGGCCGATGAAATCTGATGCGGAGTGAAGAACAGTTTGCTGAAGACATAATTCGTGTTTGCCCTACCTGTTGAGAATCCGTCGAGTTGCCCCCAACCGCCGGCAGCCGGTGCCCAGTCGTTGTCCCCTCCGATGATCACCATCACATGTTCGAAGTCATTCAGGGTGGGGGGGGCAATGGTTGTTACGTTGATGTTGAACGGGGAAAAATCCTCCGCGACGCGATACCAGATTTCTTCGATCTGGCGAAGTTCTTCAGCATTGAAAGTTAAGGGGTCGCCATCAAGATCGAATGCCGGCGTGACAATCGGACCAGTACCCCTGTTGCGGAAGGCAACCCAACCGGGATCACTGTCTATATAGCCGTCCATCTTCAGGATCACAGACACAGGAGCACCGGGCCGACTGCTCAGTAGCGGCAGATTTGTGAGCGGCAGCGGATTGCCTGACGTCCCGCCTCCCGTTGGCCCACCAATCGGAGGTAGTGGCAGTTCGCTGCCAAGGATCGTGACCGAACTCAAGAGTGAACGTATTTCAAATTGTTCAGTGAACATCGCAAAGTGACCGGAAGGTCTTCTGCGATTCTTTTCGCGGGTAACGCGGCTGAAAGATTTCAGGAGATCGCTCACGGACATCTCGGAATTCCTCTTCGTTCTGGTCAAAAACATTGTCCGCCACTGTTGGCAGGGCCGGCTTCCAATAAATTTGGGAAAGCGGAAACAGAACAGCCGCCTTGCCAGTTATCTCAATTCTTCTTCGACGCGGAATCGAGTCAATCTTCCCCAAATCGTGAAAGAACTTGCCGCATCGTGCGACAGCATCTCCCCCTGCCTACTCACCCGTCACATGCGTTAGAGTGCGGACTTGCAGCAAACATCTGGATTCTCGAAGCAAGAGACGGAACCAAGCCGAATCTACAACATTAATCGTTGAAATTATCAAAAAGTCCCATGCGTTGCGAATCATTTCAACCTGTGAATATGGATATCTGCGGCACAAATACTCAATTTTCCGCAATCTCTGGCATTGGAGTTGAGTTTCCTGACTTGAATGCCCCGACTTCCCCGTCAAACTGGTAGAAGATCAACACCGTCGGCGATATGGTACGAGTTCAGTTCGTTGTGTGATCGTGGTTGATTGAAACGTGGTAAGTCGCTTATGGGTTTTCTGGCACAGGTTCAGATTTATTGTTTTCTGATGAGCTACGCTGCGTCGTTGATCGGCGAAGTCTGGCTCCTACAGCACCGGCAGTCGACGTTGGCGCGGGTAGTGATCATCGCTTTCACTGCCGCCGGATTTTTGGCGCACACTGCCTATCTTGTCACGCAGAGTCAGGCTGCGGGATTGCCGCCTCTGCTCAGCAGTCAGCAGGATTGGCTACTGGTCCTGGCATGGATCGGTGCCCTGTTGTACATGGTTCTGCTGCTGACACATCGCCAATTGGCTCACGGTGTGTTCATGCTGCCCGCAATTCTGCTCCTGGTGATTGTTGCTGTTTTTGTCAGCCAAAAGACGACCGGAAACCTGGACCAGCTGGCTCTCCGGAGACTGAAGATGTTCCATGCTGCGTCGCTTGTACTGGGCATCGCGGCCGTCGTGGGAGCGGCAATCTCCGGACTCATGTACCTGCTGCATCACCATCGCCTGCGAAGTCGTACAGGCTGGCTTCAAAAACTGGCACTCCCCAGCCTCGAAAATCTGACGGCTGTCAATCGCTGGATGGTCGTGTTCTCCGTGCCATGCCTGACGATCGGTCTCGTCACCGGCTTTATTCTGATCTTCTGGTCGCGCAGTGCCAATGCCGGAAACTCTATCCGTTGGACTGATCCGACGATCATTACAACGGTGATCGTCTGGGTCGCGATGATCGTACTGCTCGTTCGAGTCCTTGCGGGTTCTCATCAGACCGGAAAATCGGTCGCACAATTATCGCTGTTAAGCGCCGGGTTTCTGCTGACCACTGTCCTGGGGCCGATGATCCTGTCGGGTTCCGGCAATCTGAGTACCTTTCATTCCGGATCACCCGTTCCGAAAACGGGCAATCCTGGAGCTGCACCCGCTGATGCCGATTCTGGCCGCCCGGATGTGCCGCGATGAACGTGCTTGTCGTCAGCTGCAATCATCACAAAGCCGGCGTGCAGCTTCGGGAGCGACTTGCGTTTTCCAACCCAGAGAAGCTTCAGCGCGCATATCATCAATGGCATGAAGTACATCCGGATTCAGAACTCGTCGTGCTGTCAACGTGTAATCGAGTCGAGATCTACGCCGCTGACGAACAGGACGACGCTGGCGTCTCGTTCGATGACATCACCCGGTTTATTTCACAGTTTCACGATGTGCCAACTGATGAATTCGTCGACTCTGTCCTGGCGCAATCCGGCGTGGATGCGGTGTCGCACCTGTTTCAGGTCGCTTGCAGTATCGACAGCATGGTCCTGGGCGAACCGCAGATCGTGAACCAGGTCAAAGAAGCCTACCGCATCGCTCAGGAGCACAATGCCTGCGGTCCGCTCACCAACGTCCTGTTTCAACAGGCCCTCAAAGTATCGGCTCAGGTCCGCACGGAAACAGGACTTGCCGATGGCCGTGTGTCAATCGCCAGCGTCGCTGTCGGAGACTTCGGCAAGAGTATTTTCAGCCGCTTCGACAATAAGACAGTGCTGGTGATTGGTGCCGGGGAAATGGCGGAGGAAACGCTGACTTATCTGCAATCCGAAGGCGCGTGCAGAATCGTGGTGGCCAATCGCAATCGAGACCGCGCTGAACGTCTGGCATCGCAGTTTCGTGGCGAAGCAGTCGATTACGCAACGCTGGACGACTGGCTGGCCAAAGCAGACGTGATCATCAGCACCACAGGTGCCTCTGAAATCCTGATCTCCAGAGAGAGGTTCGCCGCCGCGCGAGCTCGCTCAAACTGCCATCCGGTGTTTATCCTGGATCTTGCGGCACCTCGGGATTTCGATCCTGAAGTCGCGACCGTGGACGACAACGTCTTCCTCTACGACATCGATGCGTTGGAAGAAACCTGTAATCGGAACCGCAAGGCGCGGGAGGCCGAAGTGCAGAAAGCGATGGTGATCATCGCGAATCAGACGCAGACCTTTATGCAGGAAATTTATCACCGCGCCACGGGCCCCGTGATCCATCGCCTCCGCGAACACTGGCACGATATCAGTCGCGGAGAACTCGAACGCCTGTACCGGAAACTTCCGGGACTCGACAATCCACAACGCCAGGCCATTGAAGCCACGATCCAGCGCATCGTCAACAAGTTGCTGCACCCCCCGCTCGAAGCCCTCAAAGATGAAGCCAAGGTCGGCACGCCTGAAGGTCTGCTGCACGCCATTCGCCGTCTGTTTTTTTTCGGCGAAAAGTAAGGACCGTTCGCGAAACAAACGACCGTTTGTGCGGAATCGTGATGAGCCACACGTGGTTGGCATCGGCTCGTTTAACCAAGTGCCCGGCGGACCGCGATTGTTCTATTTGAAATTTGAAATTTGAAATTTGAAATACGGGGCGTTTCTTCCGCGGTTAAACGCATGTGTCATCTGCAGCCGCGTGTGTTAAGAGTCCATGCGTTTGGAAGGAGGGACAACGGCATTCAGCCAGCCTGCGTCGCAAAGCGGTTGATCGAAAGAAAATCGATCTCCTGTGATGTTCGGCCCTGTTGGATCAGTTCTGCCGCAGCTTCACCCAGCACGCTCGCAAATTTGAAACCGTGCCCGGAAAATCCGGCCCCGACGACCAGCGGCAGGTCCGAAAGTTGATCGAAGAGAAAGTGGCCATCGGGGCTCATCGAGTACATGCAGACTGCGGAACGACACGGTTTGGATTCAGTGTGCCCCAGGCGTTCAGACACGAAGCGGGTGACCGGACGCTCGTCTGCGGGAAAAACACTCCGCGCAAGCGATGACGGATCTGCAACAGTCTCGCCGCCCGTATGTTCGCCAGTCTTGATTGTCCGTCCGTCGATACTCGGCAGTCCGTAGAATTGTCCCTCCGGCAGATCCAGAAAGAAGATGGGGGCCGCTACCGGATCGGCCCAGACAGCAGACGCGATCGGATACCAGAACAACGTCTTGCGACGAACCGTGATCAGTCGTGCATAGTCGGGAAGGAGTTGCCCGGTCCATGCACCACACGTCAAAACGCCCGCCGCTGCGGAATAGGTGGCGCGATCGGTCTGGACCGACAACTGGCCGGGTGTCCCGGAAATCTTTTGCACCGTTTCGCCGCATCGCAACTGAGCCCCGGAGGCCTGAGCGAGATCCAGATGCGCACCGACGCAGTCCTCAACCCGCAGAAACCCCGCCGTCGATTCCACGGTCATCGTATGATCCGACGGCAGATTGAACATCGGAAAGCGTTTGCGAGCTTCGTCCCAGGTCAGGTCCTGAAGCGGCAAATTATGAAGTCGTGCCGAATGTCGTGCTCCCTCGGTCACTTCCGAACCCGGAGGCCCTGACATCAGGAGATCACGGCGTTCGATCAGCCTGTGCTTTGACTCTTCAGCCAGTTCTTCCCAAAGAGCCCATGCTCGATGCAGCAGCGGCACGTAGTTCGGATGCTCAAAATAAGCCTTGCGAATAATGCGCGTCTCGCCGTGCGAACTCCCGTGATCATGCGGTGGATGGAAGCGATCGATGCCCATGACCTTCAGGCCGCGTCGTGCCAGATGATACATCGCCGCAGCCCCGAAACCGCCACAGCCCATCACAATCACATCGCATTTTTCGGCAGACATTTCGAACTCGATGAGACCGCGGGGGGGGAAACGAACAGTTCGTCCATGATAGACCATCCCACGCAGCGCCATCAATTCTATTGTCTCCCGATACAAAGATATCGACACGTTACGACATATCAATTCGTGCCTTTCGCAGGGTTCCAGGGTTTCGCAAATGTTTTGATGCACAATCGCGGCAGGATTGTGGTTTGCATGAGACGCAGGATCTTCCGCTGCGGGGACGGGCCGGTCTGGCGAAACTTTGATCATTGTGCTGCTTTTGGGGTTCGACGGCGGGGTATCGAGGCCGGTTGTCGGATCGGAAATAACCTGGTAATTTGGCGAAATAGCACGCAAAAGATTGTCAGAGCGTAGGTTATGCTGTGAAATGATGTCGGCAGGACCAGTGTTCACGTTACTGATGTGTTGGAGTGATTTCATGAGATCAAGCGTTGTACTGAGTTGGATTGTTTTGTTGTTCGTCATCACCTTTTCGTCTGTATCAGCGGCAGAACCGTCAGCGGCAGATCAGATGGCGGCGGCGGTGGAGTCGTGGCGCATCGGTGATCTCGACGGGGCGCAGGGGCAGTTGACGCAGATGATCGAAGCGGGAACCCGTGACGCCCGCGTGTACTATTACCGCGCGTTGATTTCTGAGCAGTTGGGATCCGATTCCGCCCAGGACCTGCAGGCCGCTGCCAAACTTGAAGCGGAATCGACTTCGACGCGGCTGGTCAATCGAGCGCTCGAAAATGTGCAGGGCGCGACTCGGGCGAAGATTGAAACGTATCGCGCGGAAGCTCGTGCGAAACTCAAACCGGATCCGAAAGCGGAAGCTGGTAAAGCGTTGTACCGAGAAGGTGTCGAAGCCTGGAAAGCTCATGATTCGGTGACCGCACTCGCCAAATTTGACGCAGTGATCGCTGACGGCGGCACAGATGCTCGGGTGTTCTATCTGCGTGGAGTCGTGCTGGCGGAAACGGGCCGGACCGACGAAGCAAAACTCGCGTTTGCAGATGGTCTGTCACATGAAACAACAGCCACCGACATTCAACTTGTCAACCTGGCACTGACGGATGTGCAAGGCAGCATTCGTCAGCGGATTGAAGAGCAGACGACGGTCGAGATGAACGGAAGCGTTTTTTCCCGCCAGGCTGCCCATCGGATCATTCGACGGTTGGATTCGATGTCGCGGGAGGAACGCCTGACAGAAGCTGGTGCTGCTGCGGTTCGGGAAGCTGAACTCGAACAGGCCGCCGCTGCGGCTCGGCAGCAGAAAGCCGCCGAGGCCATTTTGGCTGAGAACAAGGCAAAAATGGAAGCCGAAGCGAAAGTGAACGCTCCGAAAACTCCGGTCACAGATCTGGTGGCAGCTGCGGACACACCAAAGAAGGCGGAGATTCCAACGACGCCAAAGGCCGATGCCCCTCCGATTGCGGAAGCACCTGAACCCCCGGTGTCGAGCAATCCGTTTCTCGGTGGCAAACCTGCGATTCCCGGTTCTTCAGGGTCACGCGTCACTGGGACACCGATCGACATGTCATTCCTTCCCGTAGATGCGGATTTTGTGTTCTACGCCCGACCTGCTGATGTACTGGCCAGCGGTTTTTTGGCACCCATGAAGGGCACGCCGGAATTCGAGAAAGTCATGAGCGAAATGGCGGCTCAGGCGGGCTTCGACGCGAACGACATTGAATCCGTAACATCCGGTGTCAGCAATTTCATGGCTGGCATGATGCAATTGGGAGTGTTGGCGGCCAGTGGTCAGGATCCAACGGCAATGGCGCAAAACATATTCAGTGGCGGCAACGCAATCAGTGTCCTGCGAACGAACAAGGATATTGAGCTGGCGACGTTGATCGCTGCCAGCAAAGGCGTGGAGTCGACTTTCGACGGCAAGCCGTATTACCTGATCGACAGTCAGCAACCGAATCAGCCGCAGGTTGCGCTGTACCCTGTCGATGCACGAACCTATGTCTTTGGCGTGGAGAAAGCGATTCAGACGGCAATCACCAACGGTGCCGGTGAAGCGACGAATGAGCAGTTCAGCTTCGTTTCAAACGGGAGTCCGTTTGTACTGGCGTTTTCCAGTCCGCTGCTGGCCGGCATGAGTGGATCCATTCCGGACGCTCCGGCAGAGGCGCCGCCGATGTTGAATCAGATCGTTCAGGCCGTGCGGGGAAAAATCGCCGGTGCGGCGATCACCATGAATTTCGCCAGCAATCTTGATTTTAAAGTCGTGGTGAACCTGACCGAGCCTGAGGCCGCCGTCGAAGTTCAGGGACCGTTGGATCAAGGGCTGGGGATGGCCAAACAGTTTTACCCACTAGCCGGTGCTCAGATGGTTCCGCAGCCGCTGCAGGCACCAGTCAACCAAATGGTCACGAGTCTTGCTGCATCGCACAGCGGATCAGTTGCGACAATTTCTGTCACGATTCCAGGCCAGGTCGTCAGTATTCTGAAGGACAACCCGGCGATTCTTCAGGGGGCAATACCGGTGGGGCCTCGCGGACCAGGGTTTCCCGGAGGACCAGGCGTGCCGGGCGGACCAGGATTCCCTGGAGGACCAGGCGTGCCGGGCGGACCTGCGGGACCGGGTGCACCAGAAATATTGCAGCCGCCCCCGAGGTAGGATGGAGATATACTCCACGCGGCTGGAAATGAGTCCGGCGAGCGGAGCGGCGTGAGCCCTCCGGTACCTCGTTTTTGTACCGGCAAGCTGACGCATGTCGCTCGCCAATTGTCTCACTCATGACCGCGCGGAGTATAGATTTTCCTGACTGTAACGTTTTCTATGTGTCCGCCGTTTGAAGCCCGTTTTCCAGACCGGGAACCACGAATGAACACGAATGGACACGTATTGGAATGCTCCTCATTCGTACTACTAACGATCAGAATGTTCGCGTGGCGCGAAGAAATTCGGTTGCAGTCCAATAGGAGGCTCAGGGACCGCCAGAG